>JBBJOH010000020.1:0-10531 GCA_037720995.1 Thermoleophilaceae bacterium | reverse complement strand
CCCAGCTCAACGTGGGCGGCAACATGGACTTCTACAACATGCTCGAGCGCGAGCGGTTGGAGTCGAAGAAGATCTCCAAGACCAACGCGGTCACCTCGATCCTGGATCACGACATGCCCGCCAGCGACGTGCACGTGGGCCCCTCGGACTACGTGCCGTGGCTCACCGATCGCAAGTGGGCCCACATCCGGCTCGAGGGCCAGGCCTTCGGCGACGTCCCGCTGACCGCCGAGATGAAGCTCGAGGTATGGGACTCCCCCAACTCCGCCGGCATCGTGACCGACGCGGTGCGCTGCTGCAAGCTCGCGCTGAACAAGGGCCTGTCGGGTCCGCTCGAGGCTCCCAGCTCCTACCTGATGAAGTCACCGCCGGTCCAGGTGCCGGACTCCGTCGCGCGCCTGGACACCGAGGAGTTCATCGCCGAGCACGGCGGGGCGCCCAAGCTGCCGGGCGGGGCTGCGCGGGTGAAGGTCGAGGAGCAGACCTAGGCTCCGAGCTCGCGGCGCAGCTCGGCCAGCTGGGCGCGCACGTCTGCCACCTCGGCCTCCAGGCGATGCAGACGGTCCTCGTCCGGGGACGGCGAAGGCTGCGTGACCTCGATGCCCTCGTCACCGCTGCTCTCTGAGGGCGGTGTCGGGTGCGCGGAGCGAGACGCGGCCTGTTCGTCGTCTGGCTCCCCGACCAGCTGCCGATAGCGCTGCTCCTTCTGACCGGGACGGCGCTCCAGCCGGGCGGCCAGGCCGCGCTCGATCAAGCCTTCCAGCGTCTCCTCGACCGCTACCGGGTCCGTGAATGGGTGCAACCGCTCGGTCCGCTGCTTGAGCTCGCCGGGCGTCTGCGGACCCCGAAGCATCAACACGCACAGCAGCGCCAGCTGCGGCTCGCCGACCGACAGCGCCTCCCCCAGCAGGTGGCGGTACTTGCGGGCCCGGCTCCCGGCGCCGCTGGCTAGGCGTACCCAGCGCCGGCGGCTGAGTCGCTCCAGCGCGTCCAGGACCGCGCGCCCGTCCAGGTCCACGACCGGATCCCGGTTGGTCGACTGGTTGCAGGCCAGGCGCAGCGCGTTCACGCTCAGGGGGTAGGCCTCGGGGGTCGTACGCTGCTTCTCCAGCAGGGCGCCCAGGACTCTGACCTCGACCGCGTCGGGCTCGGTGCTCACAGTCGCCATCGTATGCTGCGATCGTGCCGCTGGAGCCCCTGTCGATCGCCCAGGTCACGCCGTACCCCTGGGAGCAGCAGCACGAGGTCAACCACTTCGTGGAGCGCCTGGCCTCAGAGCTGCGCACCCGCGGGCACCGGGTGGTGGTGATCGCGCCTTCGGACTCGCGCGAGCTGATCAAGGACGGCCGCCGGCGCGTGAAGGCGCTGAAGGACGGCCGGTCCGGGGCGTTGTTCGAAGGCGACGTGCTGGCCGTCGGCCAGTCGCTGCCATTTCGCCGCGGCGGATCGGTGTCGCTGCCGGTGGACGTGACGCGCACGCTCGAGGACCTGCTGGAGAACGCGGCCCTGGACGTCGTGCACATCCACGAGCCCTTCGCGCCCAGCACTTCCTCCGCCGCGTTGCGCCACTCCCGGGCGCTGAACGTCGGCACCTTCCACTCCCCGACCGAGCGCTTCGTCTCCACCCAGATGGCCCGCCCCCTGGTCGAGCTGCTGTTCGGGCGCCTGGACGGGCGCAGCGCCTCCTTCACTGCTACCCGGGAGCTGGTCGAGCGCTTCTTCCCCGGGGGCTATGACGTGATCCGGCCGGGAGCCGACCTGCTGGAGCATGAGCCGCCTGGCCAGTCGCCGCGGATCCTCTTCCCGGCCCGGGAGGAGAGGGGCGCGCTGCGTATATTCCTGCGCGCGGTGCGCAGGATGGACACCGAGCGCGACTGGTCGGCCACCGTCTGGCTGCCCGATCCCGCGGCGGTGGCCGCTCCCCCCGCCCTGCCGCGCCGGCTGCGCGACCGCGTCCGGTTCGCGGGCCCGATAGAGGGCAGCGAGGCCGAGCACATGGCCGGCGCCGACGTGGTGGTGGCCGCGTCGGCAGGGACGGCGCCGACGCCCCAACTCGTGTTGCGGGCGCTCGGGGCCGGCGCCATTCCCGTCGCCTCGCGCCTGCCCCGCTACGAGGAGTCGCTGGACGACGGCAACCTCGGGTTGCTGTTCGAGCCGCGGGACGCGCTCACGCTCGCGGCGCAGCTGGATCGCCTGGTGGGCGACGAGTCGCTGCGCCGGATCCTGAGCGACCGGATCGGCGAGATCAGGCCGACCTTGGCCTGGAGCCACGCGGCCGACGGCTTCGAGAATCTCTACCGCGGCATCACCGGGCGCCGCCACGATCCGAACGGCGTGCCGGCGGTGCGAGCGCGCCTGGCCGACCGGGAGCTGGTCTCGGTCGACCTGCACATGCACACCGACCACTCCCCGGATTGCGCGACCCCGGTGCAGACGTTGCTGGAGGCCGCGCGCGACGCCGGCCTCGGCGCCATCGCGGTGACCGACCACAACGAGGTGTCGGGCGCCCACGAGGCGCGTGAGCGATCGGAGGAGTACGGGGTCAAGGTGATCGTGGCCGAGGAGGTCAAGACCGCCGACCAGGGCGAGGTGATCGGCCTGTTCATCGAGGACAAGATCCCCCGTGGGATGACCCTGCGCGAGACGATCACCGCGATCCGCGACCAGGGCGGGCTGGTCTATGTGCCCCACCCCTTCGATCGCATGCACTCCGTGCCCGACTACGAGCACCTGCTCGAGGTGGTGGAGGAGATCGACGCGATCGAGGTCTTCAACCCGCGCGTGGCCTTCACGGCCTTCAACGAGGAGGCCGAGCGCTTCGCCGCCAAGTACCGGATCGCGGCCGGCGCGGGCTCGGACAGCCACGTCGCGGCGGGCCTGGGCTCGGTCAAGATCCGGATGCGGGACTTCGACGGACCCGCGGAGTTCCTCGAGTCGCTGCGCGACGCCGACATCATCCGCAAGAAGACCAGCCTGCTCTACGTCCAGGCGCTCAAGTTCATCCAGACCAAGGCGACCCCCGAGCAGGCCCGGAGGCGCACCGCCCGACCCGGCGCCGGGCAGTCCCGGGCCGGGGTGGGCGAGTAGGCCAAACAGGCAGATGGGGCAGGCAGATGAAGGCAAGGACTGATGCAGCGAAAGGAACCTCGGCGGCCTCGTGCAATCACCCCGTCCAGGTGCCCGCCACTGACGACGAGATCCGCGAGAAGTACCTCGAGCGCGCCATCCGGGAGCTGAACGGGCTCACCCGCGCGGTCCAGGAGTGCGAGCTCTGCCCGCGCGGCGGCATGATGCCCGTGCTGGGGTCGGGGCACCCCCAGGCCGACGTGTTCATGCTCAAGTTCGCCCCCCGGCCCTCGGAGATCGAGGAGGGAGTGGCCTTCTACGGCCGAGCGGGCAGCGCGCTGATGAAGAGCTTCAAGCGGCTCGGCATCGACCCGCTGGCCGTCTACGGCACCGTGTCGGTGAAGTGCCCGGTGCCGGATACCGATCTGGCGGCGCCCGAGTGCCGGGCGCGCGTGCTGGATGAGCTCACGGTGGTGGCGCCACGGATAGTGGTCGTCATGGGGCAGGAGGCGCTGGACGAGCTGAACGGGCTGGGCATCCCCCTGGCCGCCTCGGTGGCTGCCGATCCGGGCGCCATCCAGAAGCTCACTCCCAGCTGCGACGCGCTGTACGTACCCGACATCGACGCTTCGCTGGACGACGAGGCCTCCAAGCGCACCTTCTGGTGGGCCTTCCGGTCGCTGGGCGAGTGGTACGCGGACTTTCCGCCTTACTGATGCACGACGTCAGCGGACCTGGCCGATCAGCTTGAGCTTGACCCCCGTTCTCACCTCGTAGAGGGCCATCCGGTTGCGCCCCTTGCGCAGCCGTGACTCCGGCAGGTTGAGGGAGAACCACTCGGTCGGGTCGCCGGCCAGATGGAAGGAACGGCCCACGGCGGCGATCCGGCCGTTCACGGCCAGGGCCAGGTCGCGATTGCCGGTCGCCCCCCCGCCTACGATCCGACCGGCGGCCAGGGTGGGGATCGTGGAACCCGCCGGCCTGACGTCGTCGAGGGCGCGGGGCACGGCGAAGCGCGCGACCGGCGGCGCGATGGCCTTGGAGGAGGAGGCAGGGGGCTTCTGAGCTCGTCCCAGCAGCCGGCGGTTGGGCCCTATGCGGTACACGCGCGACCACGACCCGGTGCCGAACAGCCGGGCGCGGCGGTCGCGGTCGGCCCGGCGCCGGGCCTCGATGTCCCGGGCTCCCACCACGATCTCCCCGCTCAGGTCACGACGCTCGATCGCGAGCCCCGTCCGGGCGCGCACCGCTTCGCCGAACACCTGCCGGCCGTCGACCTCGAATCCGAGCGGGGCGTGGAGCAGGTGGGCTACGGTGGGCAGGACGTCGACCGTACGGGCGTAGGCTCGTGAAACGGCTCCGCGCGTCTGTCCCGGCCGTTTGACGAACAGGGGAACGGGGGCCACTTCGTGCACGTTCGCTTCGCTCACCTGGCGCCGGTCGGTCGAGCCGACCTGGAAGGAGATGCCGTGATCGGCGGTGACCACCAGCAGCGCGCGCCTCCACTGCCGTGTCCGCTTCAGCCGGCGCACCAGGCGGCCGACCTCCCGATCCACGAAGCCGGCCTGCAGCAGGTGGCGCTGCTCGTTGTGCTGCGTCAGAAAGGGGTCGCCGAAGCCGGCGGGCGAGGAGAAGTCGGGCAGGGTGCCCGGGCGGTATCCGGTCCGCGCCCGCCCCGAGGGCAGGTAGGTCCAGGGCACGTGGGGCAGGGTCGAGTGGTGGAAGGTGAAGGTCGGCCGCTTCGTAGGACCGAGCGACGCGATCGTGTCCTCCAGCCGCTCGCGGCGGCGGTGGAGGACGTTGTACTTCGGGTTCCCGTAGTGGTCCACCCGCCGGCACAGACGCGGTGGGCAAACGGTGGTGGCCTCCTCGCGGGCCCGGATCCGGTAGCGCAGGCCGGCCATCAGCGTGAAGATCGACCGGGGGTGGGAGCGAAAGCCGGCGTCCCTTCCGGGGCCCGGCAGCCGCCCGTCGAGAATCGCCGGCATCGCCTCGTGGGTGCTGTCGTAGACCGTGTGGGCGTTGGGAAACCAGGTCGAGCCGCGCGCGAGCGATGCGAAGCCGGGGAAGCGCCGCGCGTCGATGGCGCCATCGGGGCGCATGATGTCGGCGACCGGGAACTCGTCCAGCACGATCATCACCACCGGGGGCCTCTCGCTCGCCGCGGGGGCCGATCCCGGTGCGATCAGCGCCAGCCCCAGCACGGCGAGAAGCGGGGCTAGTCGCGGGAGAGCAGCGCGACGCACTCGATGTGGGGGGTCTGCGGGAACATGTCGACGGGTGCAACGGTGCGCAGCTGGTATCCCGCATCGACCATCTGACGCGCGTTGGGGGCCAGGGTGGTGGGGTTGCAGGAGACGTAGACGATCTTCTCGGCTCCAACCTCGAGCACGCGCCTGACCACCTTCTGCGACAGGCCGGCTCGTGGCGGGTCGATCACCACCACGTCGGCGGACCCCTCCTCTTCCAGCAGCGGGCGCATGGCGGTGCGCACGTCCCCGGCGTAGAAGCGGGCGTTGTCCACCCCGTTGGCCCGTGCGTTGGCGATCGCGTCGGCCACGGCGCGCTCGACGCTCTCGACCCCGATCACCTCGGCCGAGTCCAGCGCGAGCGCCAGCGCGATCGTGCCGATGCCGCAGTACAGGTCGAACACCCGCTCGCCGCCGCCCAGACCCGCGGCGCGCACCGCCTCGGCGTACAGGCGCTCCGCCATCTCGGTGTTGGTCTGGAAGAAGGCGTCGGGGGAGATGGAAAAGCGCAGCCGCTCGCCGCCGATCTGCAGCTCCTCCGCCAGCATGGCGTCGCCCTTGAGCTTCTTGGTCTTGCCCCCTCGCGTGGTCTCGGCGACGCCCTCGGCCTGGGTCCACAGGACGGAGTCGGCGGACACCGCGGCGGCGAACTCGTCGTGGCGGAAGGGGCCCTTGCTGGTTACCAGCCGGATCTGAAGCTGCCCCGTGCGCCGGCCCTCCCGGACCACGAGGTTGCGCAGGAAGCCGGTGTGCTCGCGGCGGTCGTAGGCCGGCAGGCCTTCCGCCACGCACCATTCGAGCACCTCCTCACGCACCTGGTCCACGCGCTCGGAGGCGAGGATGTCGCGCTCGACGCGGTCGATCAGGTCCCAGCGGCCGGGATGGTGAAAGCCGAGGATCAGCGACCCGGCCGCACCATTTACGGAACCGGCATGGACGCCGGTTCCGTCGCCGGCATCCCCCACGGAACCGGCATGGACGCCGGCTCCGTCGCCGGCATCCCCCGCGGAACCGGCATGGACGCCGGTTCCGTCCGGGGCGTCCGCCATGCCAAAGGAGTACTCGACCTTGTTGCGATAACGCCACTGCTCGACGGCGGGGATGATCGGCTCGACCGGCGGGTCGTCGAACCCCCCGAGGCGGGTGAGGGCGTCGTAGACCTGCTGCTGCTTCTCGGCCAGCTGCATCTCGTACGGCATGACCTGCCAGGGAGCGCCGGGGTGTGCGACCTCCACCTCGCGCCGGTCGGGGCTGGGGGCGATCAGCTCGGTCAGGCGAGCCTCGGCGAACGAGCGCTTGGCCTTGTCGATTCGAGCGCGGACGCGGTCGCCGGGCACCACCCCGCGCACGAAGACCACGAAGCCGGCCTCCGCACGGCCGATGCCCGCGCCGCCGTGGGCGAGGGAGTCGATCGTGACCTCGACTTGCTCACCCTTCTTCGGGCGAACGCGCTTCGCGGCTGCTGGGGCATCCGGCATGGGCGGTCCATGGTGGCAGGCAAGCGGGCAGGGGCCCCCGGCCAGAGCTAGTCGAGCTTGTCGCCGATCCCGTCCAGAACCGTCTTGCGGTTCGCGTGCCGACGCTCGTAGTCGCGCACCTTGCGCAGCTCGGCCGGGCTCAGGTCGGCCAGCCGGGCCTGGACCTGGGCCACGGTCAGCTCGTCGTAGCCGGTGATGGGGAAGCTCGGACCGAGTCCGGCAGCGCGGCGGGCCCGGTCGGCCTGGGCGAGCACGGGATCGGCCTGCTCGCGGGCCCTGCTGGTGGCGTCCTCCACCTGCTTGCGCGCCCGGCGTGCGGCGGTCGACCCGGACTTGCGTGCGGTCTCGGTGCGATCCTCGATCTGACCGCGGCCACGGCCGAGTAGGTCCTCGAGGTCGGCCATGACGTCGTTGGTCTGCTTGCGCCCGCGCTCGACCAGCCCGGTGATCAGGTCCTGGGCGTCATCCGCGGTCACGCGTCCCCGACTGACGGCGTCGTTGACCGCCTCCTCGATGTACTCGCGCGTGAGCATCAGCAGGCCCATCGGGTCGACGAGGCTCTTGGAGAGCGCCTCGCGCACCTCGGCCGCGCTCTTGGCGGACATCTCGGCGGTTTGGGCCCCGGCCTTCCGAGCCTGGCTGGAGGCGCCAGAGGACTTGCCCTGGGCGGCGCGCGTGCGCGCGCCCTTCTTGGCCGCCGCCGAGCGCTTGCGCTGGTTGGCCTTTCGGGTCTCGGCCGACTTCTTGGCGGCGGTCGAGCGCGACGCGGCCTTCGGCTTGCTCGACGACCCGGAGCCGGGCGAGGAGCCCTTGGCGCGAGAGGAGGACTTCGCGTTCGTCCGACTCGAGCCGGACTTTCGCGCGCCGCCTGAACCAGAACCGCTCGTGGACTGACTCCGTCGTTGCTGGGCCATCGACCTTTCCTCCCTGGTGAGTGAACCTGTGCGGACTATCGCACCTCGAAGCTCCCCGCGACGGGGGCGTGGTCGGAGAGCCGCAACCGGCGACCCGGCTCGACGTGCAGCTCTCGCGCCGAGGGCTCGAGCGCCAGCGGCGGCGAGAGGGCCGGTGCGCCCGCCGTCAGGAGGTGGTCGATCGCCCCGGGCGAGGTGGGCGCGACGAGCCCGAAGGAGTCGCGCAGCGACGCGAAGGTGGCGGGATGATCACGCGGGCGCAGGTTCAGGTCCCCGCCGAACAGCAACGGCGTCGCGCCCGCGAACCTGGTGGCCAGCTCGGCCGAACGCTCGGCCTCGGCCTGCCCCTGACCGGTCGAATCGACCGACAGGTGCATGCACGCGACCGCGAGGGGCGCCCCGTCCGGGAGCAAGACGCGGGCCAGCAGGAGGGTGCGGCGCTCCGGGTGGGTGGCAAGCCGCACGCGCTCCACGTGGTCCACCCGGCCGGGAGCCCGGACGAGCAGCATGTTCGAACCGCCCTCGTTCGAGGCGATCAGGTCCGGGTTGAGCGCTGCCGCCGCGGCGCGCAGGGCCGGGAGCTCGTTGCGCGAGGTCAGAGCCAGGGCGCCGCTGGCCCGGCAGCTCCTTCCGAGCCGGGCCAGCCACCGCGGGGGCGCCTCCTGCAAGAGCGCCACCTGCCAGTCCAGGGCGTCCAGCGTGCGGGCGAAGGCGTCCGGCAGCGGGCGGTTGACCTGGATGTGGGTGGCGTTTCGCTCCGTGCGGCGAAGCAGCCGCGAGCGCCAGGTGAAGAGCGCCGGGTCGGGCGGGAAGTCGCGCCCGTGAAAGAGGTTCCACGTGACGGCGGTGAAGGATCCCGGCGTGCCTGCCGGATGGGATGCCTCCGATAGATCCGGCATCCCTGCCGACTCTATATCTACGATGCCGGGGTGACTCGCCATCTTCTGACCGGAGAGGAGCTTACGGGCGCCGAGCTGGCGAACCTGCTCGCCCGCGCGGAGGAGCTGAAGGCCGACCGCCATGCCTCCGGCGCCCTGGCCGGCAAGAGCGTGGCGCTGATCTTCGAGCGCCCGTCCACGCGCACGCGGGTGTCCTTCGAGGTCGGCGTCTTCGAGCTGGGTGGACACGCGGTCATCCTCCGCCAGGACGAGATGCAGATCTCTCGCGGCGAGTCCGTCCGCGACACAGCCCTGGTCCTTTCCCGCTTGGTGCACATGGTCGGCGTGCGCACGGGACCGCAGGAGGTGTTGGCCGAGCTCGCCGAGCACGCCTCGATCCCAGTGGTCAACATGCTCACCCGCGACCACCACCCCTGCCAGGCGCTGGCCGATCTGCTGACGCTGCGTGAGCGCTTCGGGGACCTGGATGGGCTCAAGCTCGCCTACGTCGGCGACGGCAACAACGTGGCCCACTCGCTGATGGTGCTGGGAGCGAAGGCCGGCATGGAGGTGGCCGTGGCCACGCCGCCCGAGCTTGCGCCCCATCCGCTCGTGGGCCAGGTGGCCGGCGCGAGTGCGGAGGGCTCGGGGGTGGTGACGCTGACCGGCGATCCGGCCACCGCCGCGCAAGGCGCGGCCGCGGTCTACGCGGACGTGTGGGTGAGCATGGGCGACGATGACGCGGAGGCGCGCCGGCGCGTGCTGGAGCCCTACCGGCTGGACGAGGCGCTGCTCGAGCTTGCCCGCCCCGACGCCGTGGCGCTTCACTGCCTGCCCGCCCACCCGGGCGAGGAGATCACCGAGGGCGTGCTCTACGGGGATCGCTCGGCCGTTTGGGACCAGGCCGAGAACCGGCTGCACGCACAGAAGGCGCTGATGGAGATGCTGGCCACGGCCAGCTAGCCTGCCGTTCGTGGACCGCCTGCTCGCCTGCCTCGGGACCGCGCTCGTCCTGGCCGTGGCGGGTTGTGGCGGCAGCGACAGCGGCGGGAGCGACAATACGCAGGTGGACATGAAGGACATCAAGTTCGCGCCGATGGACCTCACTGTGAAGAAGGGCCAGACCGTGACCTGGACCAACTCGGACTCCGTTCCCCACAACGTGACGAAGGAGAACGGTCCCGGGGCGGACTTCAAGTCCTCCAACCTCGACGGCGGGGCCACCTACAAGCACACCTTCGACTCGGCGGGCAAGTTCGACTACGTGTGCACGATCCACCCCAACCAGACCGGCTCCGTCACGGTGAGGTAAGCGCTCGGGCCTGCGCATTGGCCCTGGCCTTGAGGCGGGCGTCGTCGGTGGCCTGGCGCTCGAGCTCGGGCTGCTGCTCGGCCGCGGCCGATCTCAGGCGCGACTGCGCTTGGCGCCCGCCGTCGTCTCGGGCCCTGTCGGTTGCGTCCCGCCGGGCGGCGGCCAGTGCCCGCGGCGCGCCGATCCGCTGGGCCCTTGCCTGCGCACGGCGCTTGGCCCGCAAGGACGCTCGAAAGCCCGCCTCCTCCCGGTTCGGGTCGCGGGCACACGCCCGTGCTCGGGCGGGCACGGTGACCGATCCGCGCCCGACCGCCGACACACGTGCGGTGACCACCAGCGTGCGGCGAGCGGTGGCGCTCGCGGTGACCGCGACGCTTGCACCGCCATCGGGGAACGCCTCCCTTGCGGTGACCGTGGCGCCGGCGCTGATCGGCCGGCGCCTGGTCACCGTCTCGCGTGCCTTGGCGCGGCGCGCCACGGTGGCCCGGACCGTCTCTGAGCGACACACCCTCACGGGCGGGCCCGTCGCGCGGTCGTTCTCGTCGCCGAGGCCGGAGGCGATCGCCACGACGGCTATGAGCGCACCGGCGCCGGTCAGCGCCAGCCCCAGGGAGGGACGCGCGGCACCGCGGAG
>JBBJOH010000248.1:0-2762 GCA_037720995.1 Thermoleophilaceae bacterium | reverse complement strand
CGACCTCGGGGTGGGGCAGCGAAAGGCGATCCGAGGCGTGCTCGAGCGAGCCGAGCAGCAGGACGTCCAGGTCGATCGGCCGGGGCCCGTGCCGCACGCCTTCATCGCGGCCCATGGCCAGCTCGATCTCCTTGCACACGTCCAGCAGCGACTCCGGATCGAGGCCCGTCTCCACCTCCAGGCACGCGTTGAGGTAGTCGGGCTGGTCGGTCACCTGACCCTGGGGCGCCGTCTCGTAGGCCGAAGAGGAGCGCGTCACCTCGACCCCCAGCGCCGGAAGTGCCGCGCGGGCCGTCTCCAGCGCGCCCAAGCGGTCTCCCTCGTTGGAGCCCAGCCCGAGGAAGCCGCGCACCGCTGTCTACGCGTGGCCGATGTCGTTGACCAGGTTCAGCAGCTCCAGCGGGCTGAACGGCTTGGTCAAGAAGAGATCCGCGCCCGCGTCCTCGGCGGCACGTTCGTTCTCGTCGCCGGGGAAGGCGGTAAGCACCACGATGGTGGGCTGCGACTTGCCTTGCGCCCGCATCTGCCGGCAGGCCTCGAGGCCCCCCATCCGGGGCATGTTCAGGTCCAGGAAGACGATCTCCGGGGTTTCGCGCTGGTTCATCAGCACGGCCTCCTCTCCGTCCCCGGCCTCGACCGGGGTCCGCTTGGCCACGTCCTCGAGGGTCGTGACGATCAGCTTGCGGATGAATGGGTCGTCGTCCACTACGAGTACGCCGGACATCGCTCGGCTATCCGGTCTGTGCCCTGAGCCGCTCGAAGAGCTCGTCGGGTATGTGGTCGAGCATCTCGACAACCGTCGGGTCGAACTGCGTGCCCGCCGCCGCCTCGATCTCCGCGCGGGCGGCCCCGAAGGGCATGCCGGGCCGGTAGGGACGGTCCGTGGTCATCGCGTCCAGGGCGTCGCCCACCGCGAAGATCCGCGCGGCCAGGGGGATCTCGCGCTCGGCCAGCCCGTCGGGATAGCCGCAACCGTCCCAGCGCTCGTGGTGGTAGCGCACGGTCAGGGAGGCCGTGTCCAGGAAGCGGATGTGCGCGACGATCTCCTGGCCGATCTCGGGGTGGCGGCGCATCAGCGCCTCCTCATCCGCGGTCAGGTCGCCGGCCTTGTGCAGGACGTCGTCGGGGATCGCGACCTTGCCCACGTCGTGTAGCAGGAAGCCGAACTCGGTCTGGGGGTCGGCGGCCAGCGCGGGCGAGATGCGGCGCGCCAGCTCCAGGCCGTAGGCGGCGACCCGCTCCGCGTGCTTGCCCGTATAGGCGTCGCGGGCCTCGACCGCGTTGGTGAGCGCGCGGACCGTGGCCACGTAGGACTCACGCAACTGGTCAGAGCGTCGGCGCTCGGCCTTGAAGATGTCGCTCAGGTCGGAGGCATAGCGCTCCAGCTGGCGCTCGCGCTCGCGTCCCTCGGCTCGTTCGCGCTCCAGTTCCTCGCGAAGCTCGCGTATCTGGACGCGAGTGACCCCACCCTCTCTGGTCGCAGCTATCTCGGCCTCTATCAACGACTTTCCCATGCCTGGCCCCAACTCACACAGTAGCCCTTACCCATTGGTGGGGTGAAACGACTCATCGGGTTTCTCGGCCAGGGCAACGAGCACCGCCTCGCCTGCCTCCTCGATCGGGACGGTGGCGGAGACCCCGGGTGTCGGCGGGGCCGGCAGCGCGCCCGGGGACGGTCCCTGCTCGGTGAAGATGATCACGCCCTTGCCGTGGCGGCGCCCACGCAGGTCCAGCGCACCTACGGCGTCCTCGACCGCCCGCAGGCCCGAATCGACGAGGGCGACCTCGAACCGATTGGCCCGGCAGGCCTGGGCGGCCGCCGTGCCGCTCGTCACCCACTCGTGGTCCAGGCCCAGGCGCAGCAACTCGGACTCCAGGCGCCCGCGCAGGGATGACCGACCCACCACGAGAACGCGCGACCGCTCGGCCAGCATCGCCGCACCCAGGGCGCCGGCGAGAATGTCGGCGTCGGAGTCGGCGCGCAGGCGCCACTCACCGGCCAGGCGGTCATCCTGCTCTCGCGAGCAGATCGCAGCCAGCGGGCACCGTTCCAGCTGCGGATCCGCCCGCAACCCGGCCAGCAGCTCGAGGCCCTCGGCCCCGAAGCCCTCGACGTCGAGCACCATCGCGTGGTAGCGCTCCTCGCGCAGACGCTCGATTGCGACACCGGCCCGGTCCACGACCGCCCCCACCGCCCCCCGGCTCTCGAGTCGGGCAAGCAGGTCGCGGCCGAAGCCCGGCCGCGGCGTGACCACGAGCACGCGCCGTCCGGCCACCGCTCGCCGGGAGGCTTCGGACCCCTACCCCTCGGCGGGAAGGCGCACCGTGAAGACCGTGCCCTCACCCACCGTGCTGGCCACGTCCACGGTCCCCCCCTGCAGCTCGGCCAGCGAACGCACTATCGACAGTCCCAGGCCGGTGCCCCCGAGCGCGTCGTTGCGGCGCACGAAGCGGTCGAACACGGAGTCCATGTCCTCCTGGGTCATGCCGCGGCCGTCATCGGCCACCGCCAGCTCGACCTCATCGCGGTCGGCGTCCGCGGTGACGGTGATCTGCGAGCCGACGTCGGAGTACAGGTGTGCGTTGGAGATCAGGTTGGTCATGATCTGGCGCACCCGCACAGGGTCGGCCAGCACCTTGGGCAGGCCCGGCGGCAGGTCGAGGAAGAGCTTCTGCTCCTTGTCGCCCACGCGCGGTCCGAGCAGCCGGGAGACCTCCTGGATGACCTCACCCACATCGAACAGGCGCGGGTGGATCTCAAT
>JBBJOH010000247.1:0-2765 GCA_037720995.1 Thermoleophilaceae bacterium | reverse complement strand
ACGAGGGGGTCGTCGTGGAGCCCGTCGATGAGGTTCCAGGCGACCCGCTCGCCGCTCCGTGCCCGGCCCACCCCCGCGCTCCACCGCCAGGCGACGTGGCGGTCGTGGTAGCCGGCCGAGTCGTCCACGACTCCGACGGGCCCCTCGACGACGTGTCGGTCCTCGCCGACCACCACGGTCCCGATCACGCCCACCGGCGCCCGCTTGGCGGTCCAGGCGTAGCCGCCCTTGGCGGGGGAGACGACCTCGACCGCCGCCGGCTCCTCGACCTCCAGGTCGATCCGGACATCGCCCGAGTGCACGCGCACGCGGGCCGGGTCCATCCGGACGCCGGCACGGCGGATGGTGGTGCGCTGCCTCAGCCGGCCGTCGGGCCAGGCCAGTGCCCACCAGCGCTGGCGCGCAGGACCGATGTGGGCGTCGCCCACGCACAGCATCAGCTCGGGCGTGTAGACGCCGAGGTAGCGCCAGCGCTTCAGGGGGCGGCCACGCTGCCACCCCGGCATGGCCCGGGGAGGCAACTCGAGGCCGAGCCCGCGCACCGCGGGACCTCGCACGGGCGAAGGGAGCACCGTCCCAGGCTAATCGCGGGTCCGGCCGCTCGCCTTCACCCGCGCCGCCACGAGCCGTGAGCGAGCGGGCTACACTCGTTGACTGACCAGTCAATCTGGCGCGGCGAGCCGGGGAGGGCGATGCGCGCAGCTGCAGTCCAGCTCAACTCGACCGACGACAAGCAGGCGAACCTGTCGGCGGCGGACCGTCTCACCCGCGCCGCGGCCGCCGACGGCGCCGACCTCGTCGTCCTGCCCGAGAAGTTCAACCTCCTGGGCAGCCACGAGCACTTCCGCGCGGGAGCCGAGCCCATGGACGGGCCCTCGATCGCCTGGGCCCGCGAGACCGCCGCGGACCTCGGCATCGACCTCGTCGCGGGCTCGTTCGTGGAGCGCCGCGAGGACCACGAGAAGCTGGCCAACACCAGCGTCCACGTCGGCCCCGGCGGTGACATCCGGGCCGTCTACCGCAAGATCCACATGTTCGACGTGACGGTCGGCGGCAAGGATTACCGCGAGTCGGAGTCCCAGGAGGCCGGCGAGGACATCGTGACCTCGGAGGCCGGGGGCGTCCCGCTGGGCCTGACCGTCTGCTACGACGTGCGCTTCCCCGAGCTGTACCGGATCCTCGTCCTGCGCGGTGCGCGCGTGCTGGTCGTTCCCGCGGCGTTCACCCGCGCCACCGGCGCGGCTCACTGGGACATCCTGCTGCGCGCCCGGGCGATCGAGAACCAGGCCTTCGTCGTGGCGCCCGACCAGATCGGCACGCACCCGCCCGACTACGAGAGCTACGGCGCCTCCCAGATCGTCGATCCGTGGGGTGACGTGCTGGCCCGCGCCCCGGAGGCCGGAGACTCGATGCCCGAGCCGTGCTTCGTGGCCGCCGACCTTGACCTCGACCGCCAGGATCACGTCCGGGCCACGCTGCCCAGCCTGGCCAACCGCGTGCCCTCTACCTACCGCTGGGAGCAGGAGGCCACCGTCTGATGGCCGCCCCTGTGCGCAACGGCGGCGTGGACAAGCGCCGCCTGATCCTCGATGCGGCGGTTACGGTCTTCGCCCGGAAGGGCTTCCACCACTGCCGCGTCTCCGACGTCGCCGACGAGGCTGGTGTGGCCTATGGCCTGGTCTACCACTACTTCAGCTCGAAGGAGGAGATCCTCAACGAGCTCTTCCTGGAGCGGTGGCAGATCATGCTTGACGCGATAGCGGCGATCGACTCCCGGGAGTCGCTGGCGGTCCGCGAGAAGCTCTACGAGGTGGCCGGCTTCATCATCGACTCCTACCGCAACCAGCCCGACCTGATGAAGGTGATCATCGTCGAGGTCACGCGCGCGGCCAACTCCTTTGGGGCCCTGCACCTGGACAAGATCCGGGAGGCCTACGGCGGCATCGCGGAGATCGTGGAGGGCGGGCGCCGCGACGGCGAGCTCAAGGAGACCATCTCCGCCGACTTCGCGGCCATGTGCTTCTACGGCGCCATCGAGCAGCTGCTGTCGGCCTGGATCTTCGACCTCCTGCCCCAGACCGAGGCCGAGTTCGAGCGGGCCAAGGGCCTGGTGGTGGAGGCGATCTGCGACGGGCTGGCCCTGCCGGTGGCCGACGAGCCCGGCGTCTCTGGTTGAATGCTCCGCCGATGGACAACGAAATCGTCAAGCGCCTCATGTGGACCGGCCTGCTGGCCGGGATCGGCGCCTTGACCACCGTCGTGGCCAACCGGATCGCGACGATCGTCTGGGTCCGGCTCTTCGATGAAGATCCGCCCGACGCCTGATGGAGGCGTCGGAGTCCTCAGCCACACCCTGGCCCGGCCAGTCCCCGGCCGACGCCCAGGCCGCCGGCGGCCCGGACAACGTGCTCGACGATCGACCCGAGGTGCTCGTGGGCGCCGCCTTCGCCGGAGGCCTGGCCCTGGCCGGCCTGCTCCATTGGCTGGGGAGGAACCGGTGACGCCGCCCGACGACGCGGACAAGACCCTCGGCGACGTCGTCGCCGAGGTCTCCGAGAAGGCATCGCTCCTCGTTCGCGAGGAGATCGAGCTGGCCAAGGCGGAGGTCACCACCAAGGTCAAGACGCTGGGCAAGGGCGCGGCCGTGGGCGCCGCCGCCGGGGTGTTCCTGATCTTCGCCTTCGTGCTGTTCCTGGAGATGCTGTCCTGGTTCTGGGTCGACCTGTTCAACTTCGGCGCCGTGTGGCCCGGCTTCTTGATCACCA
>JBBJOH010000246.1:0-2768 GCA_037720995.1 Thermoleophilaceae bacterium | reverse complement strand
CGACCAAGATCGCGGGCGGCACGGCCAGTAATCGGGGGGTGTTCGGCGAAGCCGATCCAGGGGGGCGAAAGCCCCCCTGGACCATCGACATCGAAGCGGTGCGTGACGCGCTGGGCCGCCAGCGCCACTTCCAGGAGGCCGCGGAGCGCACGGCGGTCCCCGGCGTGGCCACCGGACTGGCCTACACGCCGGTCGGAGGCGACGTGCTGTTCATCGAGGCCACCTCGATGAAGGGCGGCGGGGGAGGCGAAGCCGGACCGGGCCTGGTGCTCACCGGCCAGCTGGGTGACGTGATGAAGGAGTCGGCGCGGATCGCCCTCTCCTACGTGCGCGGGCATGCGGACGACGTGGGCGCGGAGGAGGACTCCTTCGACGGGCGCGAGTTCCACGTGCACGTGCCGGCGGGCGCCATCCCCAAGGACGGTCCGTCGGCCGGGGTCACGATGACCACCGCGCTCGCCTCGCTGCTCAGCGGCCGTCCGGTCAAGCACACCGTCGGCATGACCGGAGAGGTCACGCTGCAGGGCCGGGTGCTCCCGATCGGGGGACTGAAGCAGAAGGTGCTGGCCGCCCACGCGGCGGGGTTGACCGACGTGATCATCCCCGAGCGAAACCGGGCCGACGTCGACGAGGTGCCGGAGGAGGTCCGCGGGCAGATGACCTTCCACCCGGTTATGACGATCGGCGAGGTGCTGGACGTGGCGCTGGAGCCGGCGCCCGCCACTGCAGGGCTGGCGTAGGGACCGGCGTTACGGCTGGGTAGGACGGCGGAACGTGTGTTGCGTTGTGGGGCCTATGGCCCCCACAACGCAACGCGAGCTTCAAACCGAGCGCGTGAGCCCGCCATCCACGGTGATCGTCTCCCCCTTGGAGGCGGCGCCCACCAGCGCGACCCTGCCCTGCACCCCGAAATCCACGATCTCAAACCTACCCACTGGACATCCGACCGCCGGATCTGCTTCCATAGCGCGCTGTTCTAGTCCAGCCGAGTCCTCGCCGCCCCGAGCGGAGAGGAACGGGGGAACCACCGGGGACCGATCGATAAGTGCGGTCCCAGGGGCGAATCGCCTCCATCTGGAGGCGTAGCGCACTTTCCAGCGCGAGCCCGTCAGCTCACCCCGTAGGCACACAGGAAAGAGGAGTCCGAAAGCTTTGACGTCGAAACTGGCCCGCAGTCCCCATCGTGCTGCCGCGCGCACCCTCGTATCGGCCTCTGTGGCCGCCGCCCTGATGACCTGTCTGCTCGGCACGGGCGTCGCCTTCGCCGACGACCCGACCGCCGACTCCGGCGCCATGAGCACCGAGATCATCCTCAAGAAGGGTGATCGCGGGCCGGCCGTCAAGGCCGTCCAGCGCAAGCTGGGCGTCACCGCCGACGGCCGCTTCGGCCCCGGCACGCAGCGCGCGGTCAAGCGCTTCCAGAAGCGCAGCAAGATCAGCACCGACGGCATCGTCGGCCCCGCGACCCGGCGGGCGCTCAAGCTACGTCCCTTCAGCAGCCGCTCCGTACGGCGCGGGAAGCCAAAGAGCGCGCCGGGCAACATCCCGGCCGTCCTAGAGCGAATCGCGCAGTGCGAGTCCGGCGGCGACCCGACCGTGGTGTCGAGCAACGGTCAATACTTCGGCAAGTACCAGTTCTCCAAGTCCACCTGGAAGGCGCAGGGCGGCCAGGGCGCCAACCCGGCCGAGGCGAGCGAGGCCGAGCAGGATCGCGTCGCGCTCAAGCTCTACAAGGCCCAGGGCACCGATCCCTGGCCCACGTGCGGTGATTCGGCCGGGGCCTGAGGAACTTGACCGCAGCATTTCCCCGGATGTGGTGTTCTTCTGCCGAACACCGCCTAATCGCTGCTGTCCCTGACAGCGGCGGGCGGGGGAACCAAGGAGGGTCTTCGGGCCCTCGGGGCGAAAGGTCGTCACAGCACGGCCAAGCGCACGCCAGCGCGAGCCCGTCAGCTAACCCCGCAGGCAACGAGTGAAAGGTCCGCAACGCCTGTGATCAAGCGAATTCGCCGAACCTGTGCGACAGCCGTGGCCGCCGTGGCCATGCTGTGCGTGGCGGTGCCGGCGCAGGCTTCGGCGCAGCCCCGGATCAAGCACGCGGAGTGCATCGCCGCCTGCACCGACGGCCAGCCCCGCGGGGGGAGCCTGCTGCTGGTCTCGGGGAGCGACCTTGGTGACGTCTACGCGGCGATCTTCCCCGGTGGCCGAGACGGCATCCGCGACCTCCGCGGCCGCGCCGGTCAGGCCTCGACCTCCCCCGTGCGCGTCCGGGTTCCCTGGGAGGCCACCAGCGGCCGATTCGTGCTCGGTACCCGGGGCGGCCTCGTGTCCCAGGGGCGCCCGATCCAGATCGCGCCCGTGCCGGTCGTCTCGCGCTGGCGCTGTGTCAGCCAGTGCGCGCCTGGCCGAAAGGTCCGCGGGGGCAGCCTGCTGACGGTGAAGGGCGTGCGGCTGCAGTCGATCCGCAGCGCCGTGCTTCAGGGCGGCAGGGGTCGCGCCGACGACCTGCGTGCCCGCGTGGGCAGCCAGCGCTTCGGCTCCTTCCGCCTGCGCGTGCCGGCCAAGGCCGTGACGGGCAACTTCGTGGGCCGCGAGCAGCGGCGCCAGTCGCCTTCGCGCCGGCTGGTGATCGAGGCGTCGCCCGCGGCCCCCGCTCCGGCTCCGGCTCCGGCTCCGGGCAGCGGCGTCTTCCCGGTGCGCGGCCCGCACAGCTTCGGTGGCGCGGGCGCGCGCTTCGGTGCCGGCCGGCCCGGCCACATCCACCAGGG
>JBBJOH010000245.1:0-2786 GCA_037720995.1 Thermoleophilaceae bacterium | reverse complement strand
ACCAGCCATAGCTCGGGCAGGCCGTGGCGCTCGTAGGCCGCCTTCTTCGCGCCGATGTCGTAGCGCCAAGTGGAGGGCGAGCGGATCTCGATGGCCAGATCGGGCATCGGTGACGGCGGGTCGGCGTGCCGCGCCGGCGCCCTCCCCTCGGAGTACCAGAGGACGTCGGGAACGAAGACGTTGCGCTCGTCGAGGAGGACATCGATCGGTCTGAGCACGCGCCCTCGGCCAGGCTTCGCTCGGGCCCAGACCGACAGGGCGAAAGCCAGGTCGTGGTCGACGAAGCTGTGCAGTGGGGTCGGCTCGTTCACGACGAGCTCACCCTCCACAAGGCTCAGGCGCGGCCTCCCGCTCGCCGCTTCGGGAAGCGCCAGGTACTCCTCCGCCGTCATCCGCTCCGCGACCTGCATGGCTTCCATCGTAGACCTCCTCGACGTGTCCCTTCATGCTCCTTCAAGGGTCCGCGCCTGCCGTTCTCGCCCCACCTGGCTGAGGACGCCGAGCGTGGAGCCGATCCCGCCTAGGCTCCGAGACATGCCCAAGCCCACCGACATTCGCCCTCCCTTCACCGCGCAGACCGCCCGCGCCAAGGTGCAGGGGGCCGAGGACGCCTGGAACTCGTGCGACCCCGAGACGGTCGCGATGGCCTACACGCCGGACACGGAGTGGCGCAACCGGGACGAGTTCCTCGCCGGCCGTGAGGAGATCCAAGCCTTCCTGGAGCGAAAGTGGACCCGCGAGCGGGACTACGTGCTGCGAAAGGAGCTGTGGGCGTTCACCGAGAACCGGATCGGTGTCCGCTTCGAGTACGAGAGCCGGGACGCCGACGGCCAGTGGTGGCGCTCCTACGGCAACGAGATGTGGGAGTTCGCCGACGACGGGCTGATGCGGCGCCGCTTCGCCTCCATCAACGACACGCCAATCGAGAAGAGCGAGCGCCGGCTGGACGGCTGAGCGCGCTGCCGCCCGCGACGGTCGGCCAGGCCGGGCCCCCGACGCGCGTCGGCTGCTGAAGCACCCCGTCACAGCCGGTCAGAATCCGCGGGGCGATGCCTGCGACCCGCCTGGAGCGCACCGAGCTTCACTGGAAGCTGGCCCCCGAGCGGGCGGCCCTGCTCGTGCGCGAGGACGAGCGCGGCTTCGCGCTGATCGGGAAGTGGGCCGGGGGAGGAGCGCTGATCGGCTCGGAGCCGGTGCGCGTGGCCGCGACCGAGGAAGACCCGCTGTCGGTGATGAGCGACCAGCCGGCCCTCGACGGGGTGCCCGGCGCCGAGTCGGGCGCGGTGGGGGGCGGCTGGTTCGGCTACCTCGGATATGCAGTGGGCCGGCGCGTCGAGCGGCTCGACCCAGGGCCCCCTCGCCCCCATCCGCTGCCCGACTTCTGCCTGGCCTTCTATGACCACGTGCTGCGCCTGGACGATCAGGGGCGGTGGTGGTTCGAGTGCCTGTGGACCCCGTCGCGCTCGGACGCCCTGGCCGACCGGCTGGCGCTCCTGCGCCGCCGAGCACGGGACGATCCCCCCAGCCGCCCGTTCGCCACCGAGCCCTGGCGCGCCGCCCCGGGCCCGGCTGGACACGAGCTCGCCGTGGCCGCGTGCCGCGAGCGCGTGGACCAGGGCGACCTGTTCCAGGCCAACGTGGGCCTGCGCCTGTCCTCGCGGCTGCGGGGAGACCCGGCCGACCTGTTCGCCGCTGGTGTCGGGGCGCTGCGCCCCGACCGCGCCGCCCTGGTCTGGGGTCCGTGGGGCGCGGTGGCCAGCCTGTCGCCCGAGCTGTTCCTGGAGCGCCACGGGCGGCGCGTGCGCAGCGCGCCGATCAAGGGCACCCGCCCCCGCCCCGGGGATCCCGTGGAGGCCGAGCGCGAGCGCCGGCGCCTGGCCGGCGCCCAGAAGGACCGGGCCGAGAACACGATGATCGTCGACCTGGTGCGCAACGATCTCGGGCGGGTCTGCCGGCCCGGCTCGATCGAGGTGCCCGCCCTGGCCGAGCCGCGGGCGCACGCGGGCGTGTGGCATTTGGTGTCCGAGGTCACGGGCGAGCTGGCCGAGGGCGCTACGGACGCCGACCTGCTGCGAGCCGCCTTTCCCCCGGGCTCGGTGACCGGCGCGCCAAAGATCGCGGCCCTGAACGCGATCGCCGAGCTGGAGAGCACCGGTCGTGAGGCCTACACAGGGGCGATCGGCTTCGCCGCCCCGCTCGCCGGCATGGAGCTGAGCGTGGCCATCCGCACCTTCGAGCTCCGCGACGGGGAGGCGTGGCTGGGCGTGGGCGGCGGCGTGGTGGCCGACTCCGATCCCGCGGCCGAGGCGCGCGAGTGCATGGTCAAGGCAGCACCGTTGCTGGCGGCGATCGGGGGCGAGACGGCGGAGCCCGAAGGCGCGGGGGCCGCTGCCCGGGGCCCGCTGCGCTTGGGCCCCCGCCCGGTGCCCCGACCAGATCCCGCGGCAGGCGTGTTCGAGACGCTGCTCGTGCGCGATGGCGCGCCCCAGCAGCTGAGCGCGCACCTGGCGCGGATGGCGGCGAGCGTGGGCGCCCTCTATGGCACTGCGCTGCCCGACGGACTGGGAGATGAGGCGACCGCCGCGGCCGCCGCCACCCGCGGACCGGCCCGCATGCGCGTGGATTGCGTGCCCGACGCCGGCAACCTGCGGACCGCCGTGGTGGTGACACCGCTTTTCACACCGCGTTCGCCCGTCGCTCTGGCGACCGTCACCGTGCCGGGCGGACTCGGCGCTCACAAGTGGGTCGACCGGCGGCTCCTCGACGCCCTGTCCGCGGAGACCGGG
>JBBJOH010000244.1:0-2792 GCA_037720995.1 Thermoleophilaceae bacterium | reverse complement strand
GCTACTACCACCACCTCTTCACCAGCGATCGCCACATCGCCGAGCTATGCCGCGAGCTCGGCGTGGAAATCGGCTGGCATGAGTCGAGCGTGGCGTTCTTCGCCGACGGGGCCAGCCACGCCTTCACGACCCCTCTCGACCTCTTGCGCTTCTCGCCGCTGTCCCTGAAGACGCGCGTGCGCATGGGCCTCGCGGTGCTGCTCCTGCAGCGCCGCCACCCCGAGGTCGGGCCGTTCGAGAACCAGACGGCTCACGACTGGATCGTGAAGGCCATGGGCGCCGAGGCCTGGGAGCGCATCTGGGGGCCGCTGCTGCGCGGCAAGTTCGGTGACCGGGCCGAGGACATCTCCATGTCCTGGCTGTGGAGCAAGCTCACGGTAAGGCGCCAGATCAAGGGGGCCGAGGCCCGAGGGGAGAAGCTCGGCTATCCGGTCGGCACCTTCGAGCCCCTGCTGGGGAGCCTGCGGGAGGAGATCGAGCGCCGCGGGGGCCGAGTTCTGATCGACCGGCCCGCGGCGAGGCTCGCGCGCGATGGGCAGGGCTTGGTCGTGACGGGCGGGGCTCCGGACTCCTTCCGGTCGGGGCACGATCCCGGGACCTACGAGCACGCGGGAGATGAGACCTACGACGCGGTGATCGCCACCGTGCCGAACAGGATCTTCGAGAGCCTTCTCGACCACGAACTGGCCGGTGAGCTCGCGCCCGGTTACTTGGAGCGGCTACGCGGGATCGAGTACCACGCTGCCCTGGTCCTGATTCTCGAGCTCGACCGCCGCTTCTCGCCGTTCTACTGGACCAACGTGGCCGACCGTGACCTGCCCTTCGTGGGCTTGATCGAGCAGACGAACCTGGTGGGTCCCGAGCACTACGGGGGAAGACGCTTTCTCTACGTCTCGAACTACACCGCTCAGGACGACCCGCTGCTGGGGCTCGACCCCGATGAGCTGCTGGCCGCCTACGAGCCCGGGCTGCGCCGCGTGAACCCCTCCTATGACCGCTCGTGGGTGCGCGCGCGATGGCTCTTCCGCGAGCCCGACGCCCAGCCGATCGTGACGGTGGGCTATCGCGAGCGGATGCCGGCGCTCAAGACGGGCGTGGAGGGCCTGGTGCTCGCCAACACGACCCAGGTGTACCCAGAGGACCGTGGGACGAACTACGCGGTACGGCTCGGGCACGAGGCCGCGCGTGTGATCGGCACCGTTTCCTAGGATTGCCCCGATGAGCCCCCGCGGAGTGCGCCTTCTCTGGGCGTTGATCGCCCTTGGGCTCGGCCTGCGCCTGGCGTGGGCCTTCACCACCTACGGAGTGGGCTTCGACGTGGACGCGTACAGCGTGGTGCGCGGCGGCCTGCATGACGATCCCCTGCACGTCTACGGTGACTTCGCGCGCTGGCCGTATCCGCCGGGGTACTTCCTCTGGGTGCTCGCCGCCGGGGGCCTGGAGGGGCTCACCAACCTCTCCTTCTCCAATCTCATCCAGCTGCCGCCGATCTTCGCGGACCTGGCGATCGCGCTGGTGGTGCAGCACGCGCTCGGCTGGCGGGGAGCCTCCGAGCGCATCCGCCTCGCCGCCGCCGCGCTCGTGGCGCTCGGCCCGTCGTTTCTGGTGGTCTCCGGCTTCCACGGCCAGATCGATTCGATCGCGATTCTCCCGGCGCTCTTGGGCGTGCTGCTCTGGACGCGCACCGAGCATCGCCAGCGCGCCGTGGCGGTGGGGTTGCTGATCGGGCTGGGCGGCGTCCTCAAGACCGTCCCGCTGGTGGCAGTACTTGGCCTGCTTCCGTGGGCGCGCTCCTGGCGCGAGGGCGCCGTGCTGCTCGCCTCCGCCGCGGCGCTGCCGATCCTCGCCTTCCTTCCCTTCGCCGTGGCGGACCCCGGCGGCGTGCTGCAGGCTCTGCGTTACCGCGGCGTGCCCGGCGTAGGCGGAATCAGCCTGGTCGCCCAACCGGAGCTGGCCCGGGTCTGGATGAACGAGATCCCCGTGGATCCTTCGGGGCTTACGCTGGCGCTCCTCGACGTCGGCGGCGCGATCACCGCCGCCGCCCTGCTCGCGGGGGTTGCCTTCCTGTTCCGGTTTCGCCCGGGGCCGGTGGAGGGCGCGGCCTTCGTGTACGTGCTCCTGTGGGTTTTCGGTGTGAACTTCTTCCTTCAGTACGTGGTCTGGGGCTTTCCCTTTCTGCTGATCGCAGGCTTCGTCCGGGAGGTGGCGGCCGCCCAGGCGCTGATGCTTCCCGCGATCGTCCTGGTGTACCTGAGGCCCTGGGAGTCCGAGGCGGCCGCGTGGATCTACGCGCCCACGGCCATCGGGATGTGGGTGGCGTCGGTGATCGGGCTGATCGCCCTGGCCGGCAGGATCGCCGGAGCCCCACGTGCGCTAGAGCCATCCGCGCTTGCGAAACGCGCCGAGCATGCCGGCCAGTAGCGCGACCATCGCCACGATGATCACCCAGAACGCGCCGATCTCGCCCTCGCCGGGCACCTTGACGTTCATCCCGAACACGCTCGCGATGAGGGTGAGGGGGAGGATCACCACGCTGAAGGAGGTGAGCACCCGCAGAACGTCGTTCACCCGGTGGGCCAGCACCGACTCGTTCGTGTCCTCGAGAGCCTCGATCACCTCCTTGTAGTTCTCGAGCATGTCCCAGATGCGCTCGGAGGCGTCGACGATGTCGTCGAAGTAGATGTCCATGTCCTCCGCCATGTAGCGCTGCTTGGTGCGCTCGAGGTCGCGCAGCACCACGCGCTCGGGGCGGATGATCTTGCGGAAGTTGATGATCTCCTGCTTGGCGTTGG
>JBBJOH010000019.1:0-10687 GCA_037720995.1 Thermoleophilaceae bacterium | reverse complement strand
CGCCGACCTCGAGCAGGCCGAGCGGCGGCTGGAGAAGGTGGCCCGCGAGGCCAAGTCGGGCGACAAGGAGAAGGTGGCCGAACAGGCGTGGCTGCGCGACCTCGTCGACGCGCTGGCCGGGGGCCGCCCCGCGCGCTCGGTGCCCGTGCCCGACGCCGCGCCCGGCGCGCTGCGCAACCTGTCGCCGCTGACCTCCAAGCCGGTGCTCTATCTGGCCAACGTGGGCGAGGACGACCCGCTCGAGGTGCCGCCTCAGCTGGCGGCCCACGCGCAGGCCGCGGGTGCGCGCGCCACCGCGGTGTCGGCCCGGATCGAGGCGGAGCTCTCGGAGCTCGATCCGGACGAAGCCGAGCTCATGCGCGAAGACATGGGCGTAGGCGAGTCCGGCCTTGACACCGTGATCCGCGAGGCGTGGAAGCTGCTGGGACTGATCACCTTCTTCACCGCCGGCGAGGGCAAGGAGGGCCGGGCCTGGGCCATCCGGGAGGGCACTCCCGCGCGGCGGGCGGCGGGGAGCATCCACACCGACATAGAGCGCGGCTTCGTTGCCGCAGAGGTGGTGTCCTGGAAGGATCTGGTGGAGACCGGCAGCTACGCGGCCGCCAGGGAGAACGCGAAGCTGCGCGTCGAGGGCCGCGACTATCCGGTCAGAGACGGTGACGTGATCACCGTGCGCTTCACGCCGTGAGCGCCGGCCCCGCGCTGGTGCTGTGGGCAAACCCCGAGTCCGGCGGGGGCACCGATGCGGACGACCTGGAGCGCCGGTTGACCGCCCTGACCGCCCGGATCACGAGGGTCGAGGACGCAGGCCAGCTGGCCGACGCCGCGCGGGGCGCCGACAGGATCGTGGTGGCGGGTGGTGATGGCAGCGTCGCTCCCGCGGCCGAGCAGGCGGCCAGGGCCGGTGTCCCCGTGGCCGTGGTCGCCACCGGCACGGCGAACGACTTCGCCCGGGCCGCACGGTTGCCCGTGGACCTCGACGGGGCCTGCCGCCTGGCGGTTCAGGGCGAGCGGGTGCGGTCCTACGAGCTCGGACGCAAGGACGCGAGGCCGTTCGTCAACGTCTGCAGCGCCGGTCTGGCCGTGGCGGCCGCGGGCGCCGCGACCTCTTTCAAGGGGGCGCTCGGCCCGCTGGCCTACGCGGTCGGTGCGCTGCGGGCCGGGCTCAAGGCCGACCCGATCGAGTGTGCGGTGGCCTGCGACGGCCGGGCGTTCTTCGCAGGCAGCGCGTGGCAGGTGGTGATCGCCTGCACCGGCGCGTTCGGGGGCGGCTCGGAGATAGGGGTGGCCGATCCACGCGACGGCGAGCTGGACGTGGCCGTCATCGAGTCGGGTCCACGGGCGCACCTTCTTCGCCACGCCTACGGCCTGCGCGCCGGGCACGTGACCGAGCAGCGCGGTGTGCGCCATGCGAGGGGCAGCGAGGTCGAGTTCGACGGAAAGGCGGCGTTCAACCTCGACGGGGAGCTCACCGAGCCCACGGCCCGAGCGAGCTTTCGCGTGGAGCCGGGCGCCTTCGATCTGGTGATCGGCTAGCCGCGGATGCGGACTGCCGGCCCGGCCACGTTCCCGGAGCGCACGCGGTAGAAGCCCGCGGTGGACAGCGTTGTGCGGTAGCGGCCCTTTGCGCTCGTGCGCACCACGGCGACTCGCTTCCACGCCCTGCCGTTGCGACGCTCCACGACGACGGCGCGCCTCTTGGGCGCGGGGTCGAAGCTGCCGGCGATCTCGGGAAAGGCCGGCGCGGATGCCCTCGCCCTGCCGCTGCTCTTGCCTGCCCTGCCGGAGCGGGAGACCTGCGAGCTCGACACGGTGGAGAAGTAGGCCCAGGTGTCGAACAGGCCCAGGCGGGCGCGGATCTTCGGTCCGGTCAGGATCTTCGTTCCGCGGGTTCCGTACACCCGCGCCCGGACGATCCGGGGCGAGGTTCCGCGCTTGATCACGCGAATCTTGCGGTAGCGGCCCGGCACGCCCAGGCGCGAGCCGATCGAGCGCTGTGAGAAGCGCAGGCGCCAGCGATGCTTGGGCGAGATGCCGTCGTATGGGTCCTCGATGCTCTTGAGCCACGGCTTGGGCTGGGAGCGGGCAAAGGAGTTCTCCACGTTCTCGGTCTTCCCCCCGGAGGTGGAGAAGAAGTACGTCACCGCCGGGGCTCCGCCGAAGGTGAGGATCTGGCGCGAGGTGTCGCGGGCGGCCGCGGAGCTGCGCGGAGTCTCGGCGGCCACGCCGCGATAGACCTGCGACCGCGTGTCGGGATACTGGTCGAAGATGCCGCCGTTGGTCTTTGAGGTGGCCAGGGCGTAGCTGCGCGCGGCCACCGCCTGGGCGCGCAGGGCCTCGATGTGCCAGGCCGAGGGCATCTCCGCGGCGATCACGCCCTGGATGTAGTCGTCGATGGGCAGTGAGTTCACCGCCGTCACCCCGCCGGCCGTACCGGCGCGCAGCTCCAGCGCCCCCCGGTACACACCGCTCGAGAGGCCGTTGATCGCCCGGCCCATCAGACGCAGGGCCTGACCCGGGCGCTCGACCCGCAGCGGCGAGGCGACGGTCCCGACCTTCTTGCCCTTGCCGCTCAGGGTCACCTGTCCACCCCCGGCCGGCTTGGCGACGTAGGTCACGGCGGGATTGAGCCGCCGGCCGCCCGACGCGGCAGTGGCGCCGCGAAAGCGCACGTAGGGGTCGCTGGCCTGCAGGATCACGCGGACGGGCCGGGTCGGAGCGGACGTGAGCTTGGTGCCGGCGTAGTAGTGATTGAGGATCTGCCGGTAGGTGGAGCCCTTCTGGGCGAAGCCGTAGGCGCCGTACTGGCTCATCCCGATCCCGTGCCCGAAGCCGGCCCCGCGGACGACGACGGTGGACACGGCCTGTGCCGCGGCGGGCACGGCCAGGAGCAGGAGCAGGGCTGTCAGGAAGGCGACGCGGCGCATAAGGGGGGCGGCGGGAGTACTGAGACCAACCGCTTCGCCGCTCCAAGGTAGCGGTGCCCTGCGCAGTCTGGCATCATCGCGCCGACCACCAAGCTGCAGAATGGGCCGCCGCGTGCGAGATGGCCGTGTTCACGGCGGCGAACTGCGCAACCAGCAACGGATCGCCGGGCGCCGGGAGGGTCATCCACAGCACCCGTCCCCCGAAGCGGCTCCAGGTGCGCATCATGATCCGCGCCCGGCGGCTGTACTCGTCTTCCCACGCCGCTGCGCAGCTGGTGCCGCCCGACTTGCTGATGCCGGTGCCGGGCCGGATCCGGCTGACCACGTCGGCCGAGTCGCTCCCCCAGGAAGGCGTCCACTCCCTGCATGGTCGAGTCCCCGGTGGCGAGGATCGTGGGCGTGCGGGCGGGTCGGGTCGGACGCGCCCGTGGGTGCGCCCGACGGCAGCGGGTAGGCCAGCCTTGCCGTTCCCACCTGCAGCCGCACCCGCCACCGGCCTTCGGTGCGAGGCGTGAACGAGGCTCGGGCCCTCGTCTGGCCCGGTCGCAGGGCCAAGAGCCGGCAGCGCGGCTTGGCTCGCGGTCCCGCGGGGCAGATCCGCACGCGCAGGCCGCCGGTTCGCCAGCGATCGCGGATGCCCAATGTGACGCGCCGCCCGGCGGGCACGCGCGCGGGCAGCGAGACCGCCAGGCGCCGGCGACACGACGGCGTCCTGACCGAGAACGAGGCGCCGGGGTAGACAACTCCGTGGAGCGCCGGCGGCTTCGCATATCATGGTCGCACGGTGTTCTTTGGCGAGGTGGTGCTGCGGATTCTGGTGGTGCCGGTGACAGCCGCCATCGCGTGGTGGGCGGCCAAGCGCAACGGGGGCGGCGGCGCAGAGCGCCGGGCCACCAACCCAGGCGGCGACGCAGAGCGCCAGGCCGCCTCGCCGGAAGCCATGGAAGCGCAGAACCGGTTGCTTGCCGAGACCCAGGCCATCGGGTCGATCGGCTCCTGGGAGCACGACTACCGGACGGGAAGCCAGCGCTACTCCGACGGGCTGCTGGCACTGTGGGGCTTCGAGGAGCGTGACCCGCCGCCGACCCGCGAGCAGTTTGCCGAGCGGGTGACAGCCGACGACCACGAGCGCACGAACGAGATCATCGACTGCGCTGCGGTCGCGCGGGAGCCTTTCGAGATGGAGTACCGGATCCAGCTTCCCGACGGCGGTCACCGGGTCCTCCAGAGCCGTGGCCGCCCCTTCTACGACGATGACGGCAACGTGGTCCGCCTGGCCGGCACGACGCAGGACGTGACCGCGCAGCGCGCCGAGGAGGCGGCCCGGGCCGAGGCCGAGGAGCTTTTCCGGCGCTCCTTCGAGGACGCGCCGATCGGGATGAGCATCACGAGCCTGGAGGGCCGCTACCGCAGGGTCAACGCCAAGCTGGCGTCCATGGTGGGCTACACCCTCGAGCAGCTGAGCGGGATGAGCTACGCCGACCTGGTCCATCCCGACGACCTCGGTCGCGACCAGGAGGCCATGCGGGCGATGGCCGCCGGAGAGCGTTCCTCCTTCGCCACCGAGAAGCGCTACATCCACGCCGAGGGCCACGTGGTGTGGGTCTCCTTCCACGCCGTGCTCGTGCACGACCGCGCCGGGGCCCCGGCCCATTTCCTCACCCACGTCCAGGACATCACCGACCGGCGCGAGTACGAGCGCGAGCTGCGCCATTTGGCCGACCACGATCCGCTGACCGGGGTCCTGAACCGCCGGGCGCTCGATCGCGAGATCCACGACCACATGGCGCGGGTCGCGCGTTACGGGCCCGACGGCGCCCTGCTGATGCTGGACATGGACAACTTCAAGCGCGTGAACGACACGCTGGGGCACTCGGCCGGGGACGAGCTGATGGTTCGCGTGGCGCGCCGGCTGCGAAGCTGCCTGCGCGAGTCCGACGTGCTGGCGCGAATGGGTGGAGACGAGTTCGCGGTGCTGCTGCCCCAGGCCAACGCCGCGTCGGCGCGGATGGTCGCGCGCAAGCTGTGCGAGGGCGTCAGGGCGGAGGGGATGAAGACCGAAGGCGCAGCCAACGCCGGGGTGACCGCCAGCGTGGGCGGTGCCCCGGTGGCGGAGGTCGACGGGGTGGTGCCCGACACGGAGGCGCTCGTGCGCGCCGCCGACCGGGCGATGTATGAGGCCAAGTCGGCGGGCCGGGACGGCATCATGGTGCTGGCTCCCGAGGATGTGCTCCCCCCCGAGCCGGACGTGACACGTTCGGCCCGCCTGGGGCCGCCGGTGTAGATTCCGCGCTCGTGCCCAAGCGCAAGGCCTCAGACGTGTTCGTGGAGTGCCTCGAGGCCGAAGGGGTCAAGCACGTCTTCGGCATCCCGGGCGAAGAGACGCTCGATCTGAACGAGTCCCTCTCGCGCTCCTCGATCGACTTCGTGCCGGTGCGCCACGAGCAGGGCGGGGCGTACATGGCCGACACCTACGGCCGGCTGACCGGAAACGCCGGCGTGTGCCTCGGCACCCTGGGTCCCGGAGCGCTGAACCTCACCACGGCGGTCGCCGACGCCTACCTGGACCGCGCTCCTCTGGTGGCCCTCACCGGTCAGGGCGACCTGGAGCGCATGCACAAGGAGTCGCACCAGTACATCGACCTGATCCGGGTGATGCGCCCGATCACCAAGTGGAACGCCCGGCTGAACGACCCGCGGATCATCCCCGAGGTGGTGCGCAAGGCCTTCAAGGTGGCCGAGGCCGAGAAGCCCGGCGCCACCCACATCGAGCTCCCCGAGGACGTGATGGAGGCCGACTTGGACGCCGGGCCTCTGCCGCGCGGGAAGACCACCCGGCCCGAGCCCCAGGCGCGCGAGCTGCTCAAGGCCGCCGACGTGATCCGGGCTGCGCTCAACCCGGTGGCCCTGGCCGGCAACGGCGTGGTCCGCTCGAGGGCCACCCCTGCCCTGCGCGAGTTCGTGCGCGCCACCGGCATCCCGGTGGCCGAGACCTTCATGGGCAAGGGCCTGATCCCCGTGGACAGCCCCAAGGCGCTCGGCTCGGTCGGGCTGCAGGCGGGCGACTACGCCATGGCCGGCTTCGACGAGGCCGATGTGGTGCTGGCCATCGGCTACGACCTGGTCGAGCACTCGCCCGCGCTCTGGAACGGCGACAAGGACAAGAAGATCATCTACATCGACTCCGTGGCCGCCGAGGTGGACGAGTTCTTCGTGCCCGAGGTGGAGCTGACCGGCGACCTCTACCACATCCTCACCCGGCTGGCCGAGGAGTGCCGCCACGTGCCCCACCACGGCGGGTCGACCCGGCTGCGTGACGTGGTGCGCGGGCGCTTCGACGCGGCCAAGGACGACGACCACTTCCCCGTACAGCCGCCGCGCGCGCTGTACGAGATCCGCAAGGCGCTGGGGCGCAAGGACATCCTGGTCTCCGACGTGGGCCTGCACAAGCTGTGGATCGGGCGCATGTTCCCCGCGCACGAACCCAACACGGTGATGATCGCCAACGGCCTGGCCGGGATGGGCTTCGCGCTGCCGGCGGCGATCGCGGCGAAGATCGTGCACCCCGACCGCAGCGTCGTGGCCGTCAGCGGCGACGGCGGCTTTCTGATGAACAGCCAGGAGCTGGAGACCGCCATGCGGCTGAAGACGCCGATCGTGAACGTGATCTGGGAGGACAGCCAGTACGGGTCGATCGTGTGGAAGCAGGACAAGAAGTTCGGCAACCACTTCGGGACCGACTTCACCAACCCGGACTTCGTCAAGCTGGCGGGGGCGTTTGGCATGCCCGCCTGGCGCTGCGGATCGGCCGACGAGTTCGGCCAGCGTCTGACCCACGCCCTCGGCCTGGAGCTCCCCTCGCTGATCGTGCTGCCGATCGACTACTCGATCGACGTGGCGATCTCCGAGGAGCTGGGGCACGAGACCGTGGCGACCTGAGTGATCATCGTTTGAGCTCTTGTGGGGGCTGGGACAACCTCAACAGCTCAAGCAACGTTCGCCAGCCGCGCCGCTACGCGCCGCAAGGTGCGCTGCACCCACGGGCGGTCGTAGGCCACCTGCCAGTGGGTGAAACGAAGCGGCTCCAGTCCGGCGGCCTTGTGGGTCTGCTCGCGCACCAGATCCCGTGCCTGCTGCGCGGGAGTGCGGTGATAACGCAGACCGTCGGTCTCCACCACGAGCCCCAGTGACGGCCAGAAGAAGTCGACCCTGAAGCCGTTCACGCGCCGGCGCGTGAGTGGGTCGGGCAGACCGGCCCGGCGCGCCACGGGGAGGAACATCTGCTCCAGCTCGGAGTCGGTGAGGGTGAACGTGTGGCGGTCGAGCAACTCGCGTAGCGGCGCCACCCCGGGCTGTCGGGCATGGCCGCCCAATGCCGCGCGGAGCCGCTCGGGGCTGACCAGGCCGAGGGAGTCGGCGACGTTGATGTCGCGCTCGAGCCGACCGGGGCTCACCGCCGCAGCTTGGTCGAGCAGCGCCCGCGCCGGCGTGACTACGGGAATGCCATCCCGCTTGGTCACGTCCTCGGCCGCCAGCTTTACCCGATGGACGCGCACGCCGGGGCGACGACGGCCCCCTCCTCGCGGGATCGATACGTGAGCCGGGTGCACGCCCTGCTGGGGTCGAATGCCCCACAGCGCGGTCGCGCTGGCGTGACTGAGCACAGCTTCATCTCCGCAGCTCAGTGCGGCCGCCATCCACCGCCCCTCGCGCGAGAGCTGCGGGCGCCCGACGGCGTAGACGCCGCGCCCGACCGGGTGCAGGCGTGCGATGGCCACCCGGTGCTTGATCGCGGCCGGGCTCAGGCCGGCGGCCAGGAGTTGCGGCCGTGTGACCACTCCGTGCTGGTGGTTCGAGAGCCGCCAGATGAGCTTCGATGAAGGATGAGCAGTTGTGGTCGCCATGACCACCACAAGGGCTCAGCGGACCAGATCTCGCCCCCCGTGACGCCCCACGCGGCGCACCGGGGTAGGTTCAGAGCAGACCCGGAACCGCTAGGAGAGCCATGGCCATCGCCACCCAGGAGCAGCAGGTAGTCGACGACGTTCCCAAGCAGCTCTACATCGCGGGCGAGTGGCGAGACGCAGCGGGCGGCGAGACGATCGACGTGGAGGACCCCGCCACCGGCGAGGTGCTGTGCCAGGTGGCCGACGCCACGCCCGAGGATGCCCAGGCGGCGCTCGGTGCCGCCCACGAGAAGCAGGCGGAGTGGGCCGCGACCGCGCCCAACGAGCGCAGCGAGATCCTGCATTCCGCCTTCGAGGCCCTGAACGACCAGGCCGGCGAGCTCGCGCTGCTGATGACGCTGGAGATGGGCAAGACGCTCGCGGAGTCCAAGGGCGAGATCGCCTACGCCTCGGAGTTCTTTCGCTGGTACGCGGGCGAGGCCCTGCGCGTCGAGGGTCAGTACAAGGTCGCCGGCAACGGCGCCGGGCGCGTGCTGACCATGCGCCAGCCCGTCGGCCCGTGCGTGATGATCACCCCCTGGAACTTCCCGATGGCCATGGGCACGCGCAAGATCGGCCCCGCGATCGCCGCGGGCTGCACGATGGTGGCAAAGCCGGCTCAGCTCACGCCGCTGTCCATGCTGGCGCTGGCCAAGGTGCTCGAGGAGGCCGGCCTGCCGGGCGGCGTGTTGAACGTGGTGACCGCGTCGTCGAGCGGCTCCACCATGGGTCCGCTGATCGAGGATCCGCGCACCCGCAAGCTCTCGTTCACGGGCTCCACCGAGGTCGGTCAGTCGCTGATCGAGCAGTCGGCCAAGCGCGTGCTCAAGGTTTCGATGGAGCTGGGCGGCAACGCCCCGTTCCTGGTCTTCGAGGACGCCGACCTCGAGGCCGCGGTGGACGGGGCGATGATCGCCAAGATGCGCAACATCGGCGAGGCCTGCACGTCGGCAAACCGCTTCCACGTCGCAGCGCCTGTCGCGAAGGAGTTCGCCTCCAGGCTCGCCGAGCGGATGGGCGCGATGAAGGTCGGGCGCGGCACCGAGGACGACTCGGAGGTCGGGCCGCTGATCGACGACGACCAGCGCGGCAAGGTGGCCGAGCTGGTGGACGACGCCGTGGACCGCGGCGCCAAGGCAATAGTGGGCGGCAAGGGCGTCGACGGACCCGGGTACTTCTACGAGCCCACGGTCCTCGCCGACGTGACTCCCGACGCCCGCCTGCTCAAGGAGGAGATCTTCGGGCCGGTGGCGCCGGTGATCGCGTTCGACTCCGAGGACGACGCGATCCACGCGGCCAACGACACGGAGTTCGGCCTGGTCGCCTACGTCTACACCAAGGACCTGAAGCGGGCCTTCCGCGTCTGCGAGGCGCTGGACTCGGGGATGATCGGCCTAAACCAGGGCTTGGTCTCCAACGCCGGCGCTCCGTTCGGCGGGGTCAAGCAGTCGGGCGTGGGACGCGAAGGCGGCAACGAGGGAATCGACGAGTACCTCGAGGTCAAGTACGTCGCCGTGAACATGGACTAGAGGAGAGCCCGATGACCAGCAACACCACCGACAGGCCCGTCCACGCCGGCGACAGCTTCGACATCGCCGGCAAGACCGTCCACCGCCTGGGCTACGGCACGATGCAGCTGACCGGCGACGGCGTCTGGGGCGAGCCCGGCGATCACGACGAGGCGATCCGCGTGCTGCGGCGCGCCGTCGAGCTGGGCGTCGACTTCTTCGACACCGCCGACTCCTACGGCCCCTACGTGGCCGAGGAGCTGCTGCGCGAGGCGCTGCACCCCTACGAGGAGCAGATCCTGATCGCCACCAAGGCCGGTCTTCTGCGCACCGGACCGGGGGAGTGGCACCCCTGCGGTCGGCCCGAGTACCTGCGCCAGGAGTGCGAGATGAGCCTGCGGCGCCTGGGGGTGGAGCGGATCGACCTCTTCCAGCTGCACCGAATCGACTCCGGGGTGGACCGCGACGAGCAGTTCGGGCTGCTCAGGGAGCTAAAGGACGAGGGCAAGATCGCAGCCGCCGGCCTCTCCGAGGTGTCGGTGGAGGAGATCGAGGCTGCCCGCGAGGTGGTCGAGGTGGCCACCGTCCAGAACCTCTACAACCTGACCAACAGCAAGTCCCAGGACGTGCTCGAGCACTGCGAGCGCGAAGGCATCGGATTCGTCCCCTGGTTTCCGATCGCCAGCGGTGCGCTGGCCAAGCAGGGCGGCCCCGTCGACGAGGTGGTCAAGGCCACGGATGCGGAGCCCTCCCAGGTGGCGCTGGCCTGGCTGCTGCGCCGCTCGCCGGTGACGCTGCCGATCCCGGGCACGTCGAGCGTCGAGCATCTCGAGTCCAACTGTCGGGCCGCGACGCTCGAGCTCTCCGACGATCAGGTGGAGGAGCTGACGCAGGCGGCCGGATAGCCTCGTCGCCTTGAGCGAGCACTCCGACGCCCGTCCCGATCCCCAGGTCTTCGTCCTCTTCGGGGCCACGGGCGACCTGGCGGCTCGCAAGCTCTTCCCCGGCCTGTACCGACTGGGCACCGAGGGGCTGATGCCCGACGATTTCCGGATCATCGGCTCCGGTCGCCATTCGCCGGGGACCGACGAGGAGTTCCGCGACCACGTCAGGGAGGCCATCGGCGAGCACGGCGATGGGGACGAGCCCGACGCGAGCACGCTCGACGACTTCGTCGGCCGCATCTCGTTCACGGTGTCCTGCGCGGACGACGGCAAGGACCTGGCCGCGGCCGTCGAGCAGGCGGAGCAAGACCTGGGCGAGCGGGCCCGGCGGCTGGTCTACCTGTCGGTCCCGCCCGGCGCGA
>JBBJOH010000243.1:0-2794 GCA_037720995.1 Thermoleophilaceae bacterium | reverse complement strand
TCGAGGTGCGCGGGCTCGACCTCTCTCGCTCGAGTCGATCCGCGCGTTCGCGGCCGAGTTCACTGCGGCCTTCCTGGGCGCGTCGCTGGCCGCGTTCTGCCTGTCGGCCTCGATGTTCGCCATGTTCCTCTACCTCACCCTCTACCTGCAGGGCGTGCTCGACTACTCGCCGCTGGAGGCCGGCCTGCGCTTCCTGCCGGTGTCGGTGCTGTCCTTTGTCGTCGGGCCGATCGCCGGGCGGCTGTCCGAGCGGATGCCGGTGCGCACGCTGATGGGCGGCGGGCTCACGCTCGTCGGGCTCGGCCTGATCCTGATGCACGGGGTGACCGCCTCCGATGACTGGACCACGCTGCTGGCCGGCTTCCTGGTGGCCGGCGTGGGCGTCGGGCTCGTCAACCCGCCGCTGGCCTCCACGGCAATCGGCGTGGTCGAGCAGCGCCGCAGTGGGATGGCCTCGGGGATCAACTCGACCTTCCGCCAGGTCGGGCTGGCCACCGGTATCGCCGGGCTTGGAGCGATCTTCCAGCACAAGGTGGGTGTGGCGGTAGCCGACGGGCTGGCCGGCACCCCGGCGGCCGGTCGCGCCGACGAGTTCGCCTCGGCCGTGGCCGCCGGGGCCACCGAGAAGGCGGCGGGCGCCGCGCCGGCGCCGATGCGCGGGCAGCTGATCGAGCTGGGCCACGAGGCGTTCATCAGCGGCCTGAACGCGTTGCTGATCGTGACCGCGGTGGTGGCCCTGATCGGTGCAATCGGGTCGGCGGTGCTGGTGCGCCAGCGCGACTTCGTGGCCCACGGTGCGCCTGCGCCCAAGCCTCACGAGATGGTCGCGTGACCGCGCCCGCCACCGACGAGGTGGACGAGCGCATCCGGACCGCCACCATGGCGGTGCTTCGCGGGCACGGCTACGCGGCGCTGTCGATGGAGGGGGTCGCCGCCGACGCGGGGGTGGCCAAGACCACCCTCTACCGCCGCTACCGCAACCGGGCGGACCTGGCCACGGCAGCGATGGCCGCCCACGCGGGCCGCGTGCCCGAGCCGGACCCCGGCGTGAGCACCCGAGCGGCCGTGCTGGAGTTCCTCGTCTCCTTTGCCACCCGATTCGAGATGGTGGGCCTCGACGTGCTCGGATCCATGCTGTCCGAGCCCGACCCCGAGCTGCTGGAGCTGCACCGGGCGCGGGTGGTGGAGCCGCGCTCGGCGATGGCGACCGAGCTGCTGCGCCGCGGCCAGGAGCGCGGCGAGTTGAGGGCCGACGCGGATCCCAGGTTGGCCATGGAGATGCTGGTGGGCTCCTTCTTCGCACGCCACATAGCGGGCCGCGAGATGGCGCCGGCCGACTGGGCCGAGCAGGCAGTGGACACGCTGTGGAGGGGGCTGGAGGGGTAGCCGGGCAGGCGCCCCGAGACGCTGCGGAACGGGCTGGAGGGCTAACCGAGGGCCGCCGACAGCCGCGCGACGATCGCGTACGGAGCCTGCGTGAGCTGCCACCAGGTAGTCGGCACGATCCGCCAGCCATGGGCGGCGAGCTCGCCGTCACGGAGCTTGTCCCGCTCGAAGGCGTCCCGGCCCGAGTGAAAGGCCCACCCGTCGACCTCGACGACCACCTCCTGCTCCCGCCACACCGCGTCACGTTCGCGGCCGAAGAGCACCACATTGGTTTCGGGCATCGGCAGACGGGCGGCGCGCACCAGCTCCAACAGCTTGCGCTCGGCCTTGGAGCGCGTGAACCCCTCGGCTTTCGCTTGGCTCGCGACCGCCTTGAGCGCCCCGGCACCGTGGTGGCCTGTGGCGACGTCCGCGTAGGCGAGCAGAGACTCGGGGGTCACCCAGCGGGCGACGCGCGCCTTGCCGACCGCTTCCTCGACCTCCTCCAGGGTTGCCACCCCCGCCAGGTCGAGCAGGGTGCGCAGAGGCCCGGTGACAGGAAGGCCGCTTCGAAGCGTCATATCCTCGGGAGCTAGGGCTCGAGCGCGGTGGACCCTGATCCCGGGGCGCACCGTCCGTTCGCGGCCGACCACGGTCACATCGACCGGACCACCGCCCCGTGCGGCGAAGGCCCACAGCGCGCCCGCGAAGCGGTAGCTGAGCAGCGCCCCATCGCCGCAGGCAAGCAGCGCCGCCTGCTCCCGAGCCAACGGCGCCAGATGGGAGTGCCCGACGGCGTACACGCCACGGTGGATGCTGTGCAGCCGGCCGCGGCGCAACCGCAGAGCGATCGCGTCGGGTGACAAGCCGGCGGCCAGCACCTGTGCCCGGCTGACGACGCCCCGCTGCCGCGCGGCGATCCGCGCGACCAGCGGATCGCCCTCCACTACTTGCCCCACCCTGCCGCGGCTGCACCGTCCGGCCGAATGACGTCCACAACCGACCCCACCCCGCCGCGCCGGGGCGGTCCGGTCGATTGGCCGCCACTATCCCCCTCAACCGACCGCGCCCCCAGGTACAGGCCGTGTGCGGTCGGTTCTCGACGGTGACTCACACCCCACATAGGGGGCTAAGCGAGACGAATTCGCGCCCGGGCGCAACATGGCGTCACGGAGCAGCCAGGCTCGAGCCCTCGGCCCTACACCGTGGAGTCGACGGTGAGCCGAGCGAGGGGACCGCTGGGATGTCGAGCCCAGCATTCTCATCGGCCTGCACGATCGCCGCGTAACGGGCGCCACGCTGCCGCGCCCGCGGGCACCTCGCTGGGGGGGGTCTGATCCGCGTCGGGCGCCCGGGCGTGGGGGGCGGGCGCGTCGGCCGCGTTGGCGCGCGGGCGGCGCGCGGGCGCGGCGGGCGCGTCGGCAGCGGC
>JBBJOH010000242.1:0-2807 GCA_037720995.1 Thermoleophilaceae bacterium | reverse complement strand
ACGATCGAGTCCGGCACCCCGAACCCGCTGCCGCTGCCCGACTTCCTGGCCGCGGCGAAGACCGTGGCGACCACGCGGCCGGCGCCATCGACCATCGGGCCGCCCGAGTTGCCCGACCGCACCAGCCCGCGCAGCGCCGTGATCCGCCGCCGCGTGGGCCCGCGCCCGTAGGCGTCCTGGCTGAGGACGGTCCTGGTGCGCCCCAGCCGGGCCGGCTCCACGTCGTAGGGACCGTTCTCCGGAAAGCCCAGCACGGCGGCGTTGGTGCCCGGCGAGGCGCCGTCATTCAGGGGCAGGGCCGGTACGCCGCCGATCCCCTGGACGCGGAGCACGGCGAGGTCGTTGCCGGCGTCGACGTAGACGGCCTGGGCGTCCTGACGCGGCCCCCCTCCGCCGACCTGGACCGTCGTGTCGTCCTGACCGGCGATCACGTGGGCGTTGGTCACCACCAGGCCGTTGCCCGCCACCCAGCCCGAGCCCTGCACGCCCAGCCCGCACGCCGTGCCCAGCACGCGCACCACGCTGCGGGCAGCCGCCCTGACCTGGGGATCGCGGCCGATCGCCGAGTCGGGGGCCCGGACCCCGGGGTCGGGACCGGCGATCGTCGGGAAGGGATCGAAGCGCGCGAGCGTCTGCAGGAGCGGACCCGAGGGCGGCAGTGCCGCGTTCAGCCGGGTGAGGATGGAGGAGCGCTGGATCGGCTCGCGCAGCTCACGCGCCCCCGGGGTGTTCAACGCGACCGCACCCGCCACCCAGGCCAGGGCCAACCCCAGGCAGGCCACCAGCACCGCGCCTCCCATGCCGTCGAGCACGCCCAGGCTGTCCCCCAGACGGCCCCGCAGGCGAAAGCCCAGCAGCTCGAGTCCCGAGGCCAGGATCCCGCCCACCAGCAGCGCGCCGACCAACGCGATCAGCGGCGCGAAGGGCGAGCTGGAGCCCTCCTCGAGCAGGCGCGGCGCCACGCGCGATCCGATCAGCGCGCCGAGGGCGAACCCCGCCAGGGAGAGAAAGCCCACGATCAGGCCCTGCGCGTACCCCCACAGGGCCATGATCAGTGTGAACGCCAAGATGCCCCAGTCCAGCGCCGTCATGCGGGCTGGACAGTAGCCTGAGCAGGGATTGTGGCCATCGAGACACCGCACCAGAGGCGCCATCGCATGACCCATCGCGCCCTGCCTGCGCTGGGCGTCCTGGCCGCTGTCGCGCTGGCTGTCGGGGTGGCCACCGGGTCGGGCCGCGACTCGGGGTCCGAGCGGGTCGCCCGGCAGTTCGCCCTGGCCTGGCAGCGCGGCGACTACGAGGCCATGCACTCCTTGATCAGCGACCCCGCCCGGCGGCGCTACTCGGCCGCCGCCTTCAAGCGCGCCTACGAGCAGGCGGCGGTAACGGCTACGGCCGACTCGCTGCGGGTGGGCGACCCCAGTGGTGGGAAAGGTGGCCGCGTGCGGATCGGGGTGAGGACCCGCACCCGCCTGTTCGGCGACCTGCGCGGGTCGGTCGAGCTGCCGGTCGGCGGTGAGCGGGTCGACTGGTCCCCGGACCTCGCGTTCCCCGGGCTGGACGGTGACGAGAGGCTGGTCCGCCGGACGATCGAGCCGCGCCGCGGGACGATCGTCTCGGTGGACGACAAGGTCCTGGCCCAGGGCCCCGCGGGAGCGCGGAGCTCACCACTGGGCGAACTGGCTTCGTCCATCGCCGGCAGCGTCGCGCCGAGCGCGAACCCCAAGGAGCGGACGGCCCTCTACCAGCGCGGCTTCGCGCGGGACACCCAGACCGGCAAGACGGGCCTCGAGCGCGTGCTCGACGAGGAGCTGGCGGGCCGGCCCGGGGGGACGCTGCTGGCGGGTCGCCGCGTGCTTGCCCGCGCCCGGCCCAAGCCTGGCGGGCGGGTGCGCTCGACAATCGACACGCGCCTGCAGCAGTCCGCGGTCACGGCCCTGGCCGACCGTCTGGGCGGGGTGGCGGCGCTCGACCCGCGCACGGGCGAGGTCCGCGCGCTGGCCGGGATCGCCTTCTCCGCCCCCCAGCCGCCCGGGTCGACCTTCAAGATCGTCACCACCACCGCGGCGCTCAAGGCCGGCGCGGTCAAGCTTTCGGACAAGTTCCCCGTCCAGACCAAGGCGGTGATCGACGGCGTGGACCTGGGCAACGCCAACGGCGAGTCCTGCGGCGGGACGTTCGTCGAGTCCTTCGCCGAGTCGTGCAACTCCGTGTTCGCCCCGCTGGGCGTGAAGGTGGGCGCCAAGGATCTCGTGGCCACCGCCGAGAGGTTCGGCTTCAACGAGGAGCCGGGCCTTCCCGGCGCGCAGCGAAGCAGCCTGCCCCAGGCCTCGGCAACCAACACACCGCTGGAGGTCGGGTCTACCGCCATCGGCCAGTTCAAGGTGCTGGCGACCCCGCTGCAGATGGCCTCGGTCGCCCAGACAATCGCCAACGACGGGGTGCGCCTGCGCCCGAGCCTCCGGCCGCGCATGCGGGCGACCCCCGTGCAGGTGGCCTCGAAGGGAGTGACCGACCAGGTCGAGCGGCTGATGGTCGGAGTGGTGCGCCATGGAACCGGCACGGCAGCCGCGGTGCCGGGCGTCGAGGTCGCCGGCAAGACGGGCACCGCCGAGCTCGGGGACTCGCGCGGCCCCGACGGCGGCCAGACGTCGGACCCCGACAACACCGACGCCTGGTTCACCTCCTACGCGCCCGCCGGCAAGCCACGGATCGCGGTGGCGGTGCTGCTGGTGCGAAACGGGGCGGGCGGAGCGACGGCGGCGCCGGCGGCGCGGATCGTCCTGGACCGGGCGCTGCGCAAGTAG
>JBBJOH010000241.1:0-2817 GCA_037720995.1 Thermoleophilaceae bacterium | reverse complement strand
TGGTGGCCGCCAGGCCACGCACGCTCCCGGCTGCGGTCGCGCCGGTGCTGGTGGGCACCGCGCTGGCCATCTCCATGGACGCCTTCGGCCCGGTGGCCTTTCTCGCTGCGCTCGTTGGCAGCGTGTTCCTGCAGGTCGGCACCAACCTCTCCAACGACTACTCCGACGCCCGCCGCGGGGCCGACACCGAGGACCGGCTGGGTCCGGTGCGCGTGACCGCCGGGGGGCTGATGCCACCGCGTCGCGTGCTCGTTGGCACCTACATCGCCTTCGGCGTGGCCACGGTCGCGGGGATCGTCCTCACCGTGATCGCCGGACCGGAGATGCTTGCCGTTGGCGCCGCCTCGATCCTGGCCGGCGTGCTCTACACGGGCGGCCCGCGCCCGTACGGCTACGCCGGGCTGGGCGAGCTGTTCGTGTTCGTGTTCTTCGGGGTTGTGGCGGTGGTCGGCTCGTTCTACGCGCAGACCGAGGACCTGCCCTGGGAGGCGTTCGCCCTCTCGGTTCCCGTCGGGCTGCTGGCCGCGGCGATCCTGGTGGTCAACAACGTCCGCGACATCGACACCGATCGCCGCGCCTCAAAGCGCACGCTGGCCGTCAAGCTGGGCCGCGGTGGAGCGCGGCGCCTGTTCGACGCGATGCTGGTCGGCTCGTTTCTCGCCTGTGTCGTCATCCCGCTCGCCGGTGGGCTGAGCTGGTGGACCCTGCTGTGCCTGCTCTCGCTCCCCCTTGCCGTGAAGCTGCGCGCGATCGTGGCCACCCGCACCGACGGCCCGGCGCTCAACGGCGCCCTGGCCGACACCGGCCGGCTGCTGGCCGTGTTCTCCGCGCTGCTCACCGCGGGCGTGCTGCTGTCGTGAAGCAGCGTTCGGTCCTGCACCTGGCCATACCGCTGCGAAAGCCGTTCGTGACCTCGCAGGGCGTGCTGGCCGAGCGCGAGCTGGTGGTGATCCGCCTCGAGGACGACGACGGCACGACCGGCTTCGGTGAGGCCGCCCCGCTCGAGTCCTATGACGGCGTGAGCATCGGAGCCGTGATCGACAGCCTGCGGATGGGCCCACCGCCCCGCGGGGCCCCGCCCCAGGCCCGTGCCGCCTGGGAGCTGGCCGAGCTGGACCTCCAGCGCCGGCGCCTGGGGCGACCGCTGGGCGATCCCTTCAACGATCAAATCCCGGTCAACATGACCCTCCCCGCGGGACCACCGGAGGAGGTGGCGGCGGCCGCCGCCGAGGGCCTGAGGGCCGGCTACTCGTGCTTCAAGGTGAAGGTCGGCCTGGCCGACGACGTCGAGCGCGTGGGCGCCGTGCGCGAAGCCGTGGGGCCGTGGCCGGCGCTGCGGGTCGACGCCAACGCCGCCTGGCCGGTCGAGGAGGCCGTGGCGGCCATCGACGACCTCGCGCCCCTGGACCTCGAGCTGGTCGAGCAGCCGTGCGCGACGCTGGAGGAGATCGCCGCCGTCCGCCCCCGCGTCGGGGTGCCCGTGGCCGCCGACGAGTCGATCACCGGCGTCGAGGACGTGGTGACCGCCGCAAGGCTCGGGGCCTGCGATGCGGTGAACGTCAAGCTGTCGGGCAGCGGCGGCTTCGGGCCGGCCCGCGACGCCCTGCGGTCCGCCCGCGACCACGGCATGGCGGCGTGGCTGTCGAGCACGCTGGACGGTCCGTGGGGGATCGCCGCCGCGCTGCAGCTCGCCTCTTCGGAGAGCCTGAGCCTGGCCTGTGGCCTGGCCACGCTGGAGCTGTTCGACGCCGAGCTGGCCCGTGCGCTCGCGGCCCCTTCCCGGGGCTTGATGGCCGTGCCCCAGGGCCCGGGCCTGGGCGTCGAGGTCTCAGACGCCGCCCTGCGCGAGGTTCTGGTCGAGGAAGTCCTCTAGCAGCGCGGCCACCACGCCGGGCTGCTGCAGCTGGGGAGCGTGACCGGCGTGCTCTGCGATCTCCACACGGCCCCGCGGCACCGAGCGGGCAATCCGGTGCGCGGCAGCCGAGTAGCGCTCGTCGCGGGAGCCCGCCATCGCCATGACCGGCAGGTTCAGCGTGTGAAGACGCTCCCACACGGGATCGAGCGTACCCTGCCCCGCCGTACGCACGATCAGCGCCAGCGATCGGGGGTCCTGGGCCAGGCGCCCGGGCCTCTGGGCCTCGATCAGTGTGTCCGACTGGTCGGCGAACAGCGGCTGGCGCTCCCATACGTCGACGATCGAGTCGATCGGCTGGGTCTCCATCCAGGCGGCCAGCTTCTCGTCCGTCCGCGCGCGCTCGGCGCGGGCCTCGGGGATCTCGATTCCCGCCGACACCCCGACGGTCACCAGGCCGGCGTAGGCGGCGGGATCGCGCAGGGCGGCGTGCAGGGCCAGGCGCCCGCCCAGCGAGTAGCCGCACAGCACGGCCCCGCGGCCCGCCTCGGCGATCTCGGCCAAGCGGGTCTCGAAGGTGTGCTCGCGGTGATCGAGCAGCACGCTGGGGTAGCGTTCGGGTAGCCGCTCGGCCACCGCCTCCCAGGCGCCGGCCGGCTGCATGAAGCCCGGCAGCAGGACCAGGGCCGGATCGGTCGCGGGCGCGGCCATAGACCACATGATGCCCATCAACCGCACCTACGCGCCGGTACAGGCCATGGTCGACGAGCTCGTCCGCTGCGGCCTGACCCACGCGGTGACCTGCCCGGGATCGCGCAACGCCCCGCTCGTGCTGACGCTGGCGAGCGATGAGCGGCTGGAGTCCGTGTCGGTGATCGACGAGCGCGCGGCGGGCTTCATGGCGCTGGGGATGGCCAAGGCGAGCGGGCGGCCGGTGGCAGTGACCTGCACGTCGGGCAGCGCGG
>JBBJOH010000240.1:0-2828 GCA_037720995.1 Thermoleophilaceae bacterium | reverse complement strand
CCTCCGGGCGGATCGGGTCCTCGGGGAGGTTGTCCTCGGTCCACAGCCGCAGCTCCCAGTCGGGATGATGCGTCGCCCAGGACTCTCGGTAGCGGGCGAACTCCTCGGGCAGCCGGTTCGGACCGACCCAGATCTGGTGGAGGATGTGGGGGATCACCAGAGCGCGAGGAGCCTAGCGGACCAGCTCGAGCGCTTCAGCGAACCGAGCCGGCTCTGGAAGCTCCGCCAGCAGCAGCCACGGATCGGAGCTGGCCAGTTCGGAGCGAGGAACGGGGCCCGACGCGACGGCGACCGTCCGAGCCCCGATGGCCTTCCCGCAGCGCACGTCGTGCGTGGTGTCGCCGACCACGTAGATGCGGTCGGCGGGAAGGTCGGGTCCGTACCGCTCGAGCGCCATGGAGTGGGCACGCCGGGCGATCGTCTCGCGGTCGTCGACTCCCGCGCAGAAGGCGCCGCCCTCGAAGCGGCCCGCCAAGCCGTAGTGGGCGAGCTTGGCCGCAGCGCCCGCCTCCGTGTTGCCGGTCAGCAGGATGCAGGCCACCTGCTCGCGCGCCGCGAGGTCGTCGAGCACCTCGACCACCCCCGGCAGGACGCGGCCCTGGCGCCACGACAGCCGGTCCGGCAGGTGGCGCTCATAGACGCGCAGGAACGCGGACACGTTCTCCACGTTGTCCGGCGCGTCGCAGGTTCGGATGGCCAGCGCCGCCACCTCGGCGTCGGTCAGCCCCGCGGTGGGCAGCGAAGCGAAGTCCGGGACGGTGCCCAGCACCTCGCGCGCGGCCTCCTCCAGCGCGAACACCCCGGCACGGGCGGTCGTGAGCAGCGTGCCGTCGATGTCCCAGCAGACGACCGTCGTCACGCGTCGATCCGCGCGTCGATCCGCTCGGCCAGGCTCTCTGCGTCGAGCCGGTGGGCGCGAAGCACCTCGTCGTTGGTGCCACAGACCGGGACTGACTCCACCCCGAGCTTGTGCACGCGGTTGGTCGCGCCGGCCGCGGCGAGCGCCGCCAGCACCGCGTCGCCCTGGCCGCCATCGACGTAGTGGTTGTCCAGGCAGAAGACGGGCGCCTCGCCCGTGACCTGCGCCAGCCACTCGCCGTCCACTCCGCGCAGCCACGGCAGCGACACGACGCCTACCGCCCGACCGCCGGCGGTCAGGCGCTGTGCGGCGGCGAAGGCCTGGGAGAGCATCACGGGGCCGGTTGTCACGATCGTGGCGTCGCCCCCCTCGCTCACGACCTCGCCGCGGCCAGGCACCAGCCGCTCGGCCCGCGGCGGCTCGAAGCCGAGCTCCCACGGGACCGACACCAGGCGGATGTAGACGGGTCCGGTGGCCTCGTGCACCGCCCACTTCACGGCCAGGCGCGTCTCGTGCTCGCTCGCTGGCTCGATCAGCGCCATGCCGGGCATCGCGCCAAGCGCCGAGATGTCGCGTACCGACTGGTGCGAGTGGCCGGGTCCTCCGGGCACGATGCCCACTAGCGAGCCGGTGTAGATGACCTTTGTGCGCTCGGTTGCGTTGTTGTAGATCTGCTCGTTCGGCCGGGTCGAGAGGAAGCAGGCGAACGAGTGCACCGCGGGCAGCAGCCCTGTCAGGGCCATCGCACCCGCCTGGGAGACCATGTCCTGCTCGGCGATCCCGCATTCGTAGAAGCGTTCCGGAAACCGGTCCCTGAACTCGATCAGTCCCGTGTCGAGGTAGAGGTCGGCGTCCAGAGCCACCAGAGCCGGTTCATTTGCCGCTGCATCCGCCAGTGCGCGGCCGTAGGCGGCCACCAGCCGCTGTGGCTCCGCGGGGGCCGGCGCGATGGGCGGACGGCGCAGCGACTCGGTGCGCGCGGGTGAGCCGCCGGCATCGGCCAGCTGCCCTTGAAGGCGCTCGAGGATCTCGGACGCGGCGCGGCCGTACTCGTCGGCGGCGGGGGCGCCGGAGTGGTAGGCGTAGAGCGAATCGCCCGCGGCGGGCAGGTCGTGCGGCTCCATGAACGACACGCCCTTGCCCTTGACCGTGTCCGCCACCAGCAGCTTGGGCCGGTCCGGATTCTCGGCAAGCAGTGATCCCAGCGCGCCGGAGAACGCGCCGATGTCGTTGCCGTCGCAGCGAGCCACCGCCCAACCGCAGGAGGAGACCCGCTCGGTCAGGTCGCCGAGATCCGATACCTCGTTCACCCACGTGTCGGACTGGAGCTTGTTGTGATCCACGATCGCGGTGATCTCGCCAAGCCCTCGGTTGGCGGCCGAGGGCAGCGACTCCCAGAACTGACCCTCCTGCAGCTCGCCATCGCCGGTCATCACGAACACGCGCCCCGACCGGCCCGCCGCGCGGTCGGCCAGGACGAATCCCTTGGCCTTGGAGACGCCCATGCCCAGCGAGCCCGTGTTGGTGAGCACCTGGGGCGTGGTGGGGACGTCGGGGTGTCCGGGCAGGCCGCCGAGGCGCCGCAGCCGGTGCACCAAGCCGAAGTCGAGCCGGCCGAGACCGATCAGGGTCGCGTACAGCGCGGGCGCGTCGTGGCCCTTGGAGGAGAAGTAGCGGTCGTCGTCGCCCAAGACCTCGAGGTGCAGCCAGGCGAGCATGTCCATGCAGGAGAAGCTCGTGCCGATGTGGCCTGACCCGGCCTCGGCGATCATCGAGAGCGTGTTCAGGCGGCACGCATCGGCGAAGGCGGCCGCGCGTGCCACCGGGCCGGTGCCGAGCCCACGGATCGCCTCCAGCTCGGAGAGGCCGACGAACAGCAGCTCGTCGACCGCCGAGGGTCGGATCGATGCCGACTCCATCAGCGCTCTCCCGCCCGGCCGACGACGGCCACGTCGGGCAGCGCCTGCGC
>JBBJOH010000239.1:0-2829 GCA_037720995.1 Thermoleophilaceae bacterium | reverse complement strand
TGCGCCCCGGCTCGATCCGGCCCTCGGCCTCGGCGGCGTCGATCATGGCCACCCCTATGCGATCCTTGACGCTGCCCGCCGGGTTGTAGGCCTCGAGCTTGGCGACCAGCTCTGCGCCGCAGTCGGGCGCCACCCGGGTGAGCGCCACCATCGGAGTGCCGCCCACCAGGTCGGCGAGATTCGCGGTGACCGCCCGGGAGTGGCTCACGCTCATCCGTCACACGGTACCGGCGGGTGTCGAGGGCCGAGGACGCCTCGGTGTCCGCGAGTCGGCGCCTCGATACGCTGCAGCCGACGCTGGCAGGGCATCGGATCGCTTCCTCCGTACTGGCGACTTGATCCCGGAAGCGTAAAAGGATTCCCCAGGCCCGACGTGTTCCGCTTCACGAAACGACCGGGCAGGCGTACCGAGGTCCGTTTCATGCCCGGCTGCCTGCTGGGTTCGATCTTGCTCTCCATCGGCCTTACCGTGGTGATCAACGTGCTGATTCGCCTCTTCTGAGCATGGTCGCGCGACCCTCTGGAGGGCGCTTAACCGAAAGCTGGGAGTGCCGCCCCGGGTGAGCTCCGCCAAACGTCCACCCGCTCCGGCACCTACTGCAGCCGAACGGCGACTTGGGCGACAGGAAACTTGCGATGCCCTTCCCCTTCACACTCGCGGACCTGACCATCCTCGCCTGCGGTGCCGGGCTACTGCCGTTGCTGGGCCTCTCGCTGAGGTGGCTGACCCGCTCGCCGGCGCCCGCCGAGGACGTCCAACAGGTCGTGTCCGTGGCTCCCGAGCCTCGGGCCGCAGAGCGCGAGCGGTCTCGCGTGGCCGCCTGAACCGGCCCTTCGCTCAGTACGACCCTCTTTGTTGCCCCAGCCTCGGCCGTGGGCTTGAGGGCGCCTTCAGATGTAGTACATCGGCGCCGTCGCCTCGCGCGCCTCGCGCTCGGCCACATCGGCGATCGTCGTGGCCTCCAGGACCCCGCGAACAGCCGCCACCGCTTCGACCCACACCGGCCCCGCGGCGCCGGCGCTCGCGCCGAGGTCGCCCTCGAGCAGCTCCACGACCTCCAGCACCGTGATCTCGCCCGGCGGACGGGCGAAGAGGTAGCCGCCCTTCACGCCGCGCTGGCTCTGCAGCACTCCGGCCCGGCGCAGCGTGGCGAACAGGCCCTCGAGGAACTGGACGGGGATCTCCCGGGCCCGGGCGATCTCGCCGATCGGCACGGGCGCGTCGCCTCCGCGGCGGGCCAGCTCACAGAGCGCGCGCACCGCGTAGGGAGCCTTCGACGTGATCGCCAGCACGACGCCAGTCTAGGCCTGGATCTAGGCTGGTCACGGTGACGTCCAGACCGGCTCGTTCGATTGCGCTGTGGGGGGCGCCCGTGGCGCTGATGGTGGTGATCTTCGCCTTATCGGCCATGCCGAGCGACAGCGACCACCACAGCCTCGTGGTGCTCATCCTGCGCAAGCTCGCCCACTTCGGCGAGTACGCGCTGCTGCTGGCGCTCTGGCTCCGCGCGCTGCGCTCGCGCCTCTCGCTCGAATGGGCGCTGGGCCTGGCCTATGCGCTCACGGTCTCCTACGCGGCCAGTGACGAGTACCACCAGACCTTCGTAAGCGGTCGCGTGGGCACCTGGCGCGACGTGCTGATCGACGCCGCGGGCGCCCTGGCGGTGGCGCTGGTGATCAGGGGCGTGGCCGGGCGAGCGCGTCAGCCGGCCTAGCCATGGCTCAGATCCAGCCGCGGTCGGTGGCCAGCAGCACGGCCTGGGCGCGGTCGCCGGTGCCGAGCTTGGCGTAGGTGTTGTGCAGGTGCGTACGCACCGTGCTTGTCGACAGGTCCAGCTCCACCGCGATCTGCTTGTAGACCTTGCCCTCGGCCAGCTTCTTGAGCACGTCGAGCTCGCGGCCGGAGAGCGGGCAGGGGTCCACATGGCGCTTGGCGCTGCTCGAGTTGGGCAGCTCGTACATGAGGTTGCGCAGCTGCTCGGGCCCCATCTCGAGCGTCCGCGCGGCGCTCAGCAGGTGCTTGGGATCGACCGGGGCGCCGTGACCGTAGTGGGCCAGCATGTCGGCCAGCCTGACGATCGCCGCCTGGCCGGTGGCATTGTCGGCGTGATGGCGCTCGATGGTGCTGGCCAGGGACACCGGCAGGCCCCAGCGACGGGCCAGGACGCCGCCCACCAGGCCGTGGTCGACCCCCAGCTCGAGACGCTCGGCGTGCAGCCGCTCCTCCGGGGTGCGGGCGTTGCCGTGGACCTGGCCGGGGTAGGCCGAGTAGGCGTGGATCAGCACCAGCTTGCCGATGTCGTGCAGCAAGGCCGAGGTCAGCAGGTCGTCGCGATCGGGGTAGTCCAGCTCCCGCGCCACGCGATCGGCCGCCGACTGGGTGGCTACGGCGTGCAGGCGAAAGCGCTCGGGAGCGGCATCCCAGCCGGGGATGCGCTCGAAGAAGTCGAAGACCCTGGCGGCGGAGGCCAGGCGCTCGACCCCCTCCGGAGTCAGGATCGCGACGGCCTGGGGCACGCTCGCCACCTTGCCGTGCGACTTCCCGGCCATCCGGTTGGCCACCCGCAGCACCGTGGTGACCAGGGCGACGTCGGATTCCACGGCGGCGACCACGTCCCCGACCGCACCGGGCTGCTCGCGAACCAGGCGCACCACCCGGTTGCGGGACTCCGCCAGCACCGGGAAGCTCTCCAGCGCCTCGAAGGCGGCCGTCAGACGGCGGCCATGACCGTCGCTGGGTCGGTCGCCCGAGGACGCAGCCCGTGCAGGTGTCGATTGTATGACGGCTTCCACTTGTCGGCGGACCACTCGGTAGGACGGTCCCCACCT
>JBBJOH010000238.1:0-2833 GCA_037720995.1 Thermoleophilaceae bacterium | reverse complement strand
GGTGTCGGCGCGGAGCGCTTGCCGCGCCACTCCGCGATCGCCCCGCTCTGGTGGCGCAGGTGAGGAACCACCGCCCACTTCGGCCGGTTGAACAACACGACCGCCGGAGCCACGATGAAGAGCAGCGTGCCCCCGACGACGCCGCTCACGACGAGCACCGCCTGCGCCAAGGGGCCCTCGGCACCCGCGTTCTCCAGGGCGTAGGCCGGGGTCAAGGCGAGCAGCATCGGTATCGCGGCGATCTGGGCTCTGACGAGCCCGCGCCAGGCCGCGAGGCCGAACGCCCAGAAGACGACCGGGCGATCGGGATCCCAACCGAGCTCGTTGCGCCACACGCGAGGGGAAACCCATGCCGATCGCAGCCCCAGCGCCACCCCGCCGAGGGTGATCACCGTTTCGTAGATGGTCAGCTGGCCCATGGCTTCGCCTCAGGGGATCAGGCTTCTGACCTTGTCGCCGAGGGGCTTGATGCCCTTCTCGTAGATCGCCTCGCCCGCCGGCTCGACCCCCTTCTGGTAGGTCCAATCGAGGCCGTCGTACACCCCCCTCCACTCCGGTCTCCGAACTCGCCGCCGATGATGGCGCCGCCGGCGCCACAGCCGCCTGCGGCGACCGGGCCGGCCGGGGCGCATGCGGTGCCCGCAAGTCCTGCGGCCACAGAGCCGACTCCCCACGACCCTCCGGTGCGAAGCGCGTTCTCCAGCCACGGCATGCCCTGATCGGCGTTGGCCTTGGCGCCGAGGGCATCGCCGGCAGGGCCGAGGAACTTGCCGGCGGTCTTCAACTTCGATATGTCCTCCCCGGCCGCGCGAGCCTTTGACAGCTCCGAATCGTGGTAACGGCTCATCCTGTCGGCCTGCACGCGGGCCTCCGGGCTGAGCAGGTACTCGCGAAAGGCGGGACTGCCGAGGCTCCCGAGCCCTCCGGCGTGGAAGCGGCGCAGCGCGCGGTTGCGCTCCCCCGCGGCGCGCGAGTAGCTCCCGAGTCCGCCCGCGCCGCCCTGGAGGAGCGTGGGGATGCCGTCGGGCCCGGGAGCAAGGTCGCCGAGGGGAAGCAGAGGAGGCACCCTCCCGAAGACGGTCTGCGGCCTGCCGGGGGGCGTGCCCGGGCCGCCGAGCCGGTCGAGCGGCAGGAAGAGCGGCATGGACCGCACCAGTGAGCCCGGCGTTCCCCCGATCCCGGTCGGCGCCGCGCCGAGGGTGAGGGGCATGGCAAGGGGGGCGGCCGAGAGGATGAGGCTCTGCGCGTTGGATCCGGCGTCCTCGGCGCTCTGCTGTGCGCGGCGACCGCGCCGGCGGGCCTGGTCGAGGTCATCGCGGGCGCGCTCGAGCAGCCTCCGGCCGCGCCCTATGTCGGCGGTTGCCTGCTCCGCGTCGTCCTCGGCTCGGGCCTTGGCGGACATCGCGCCAGCGGACGGTGGTCCCGTGAGCCCCGTCGAGAGGATCTCGATCTCCGCGAGCGCGATCGTCTCCCGGGCCGCCTCGAGGCGCTGCTCGGCGTCCTCGATCAGCTCCTTGGCCCGGGCGATGCTCCGCTCGGCCTCGCGCGCGTCCTCGATCGCATTCCTGGCGGCGCGCTGCGCGTCCTCCAGCTCGTCCGCGTAGACGCGCGCCGCCCGCGCCTTGATCGAGAAGCCACGGCCCGCCTGCTCGGCCGCCGTACGCGACTGCACCGCAGCCGAGGCGAAGTTGACGCTGGCCGCCCCCCGCCACGAGGCCAACTCGCCCGGAAGCGCGCCAAACTGAGCACCCGAGCGTTCCATGGCGCCGCTCAGGCCGTCGAAGGTCTGGGCCATGTCCATCAGCCCATCAACGTCGCCTTGAGGCACGGTGATGCCCGAGTGTGAGTCGCCCGTCCCCACCCTCACACCCCGGAGCCCGGCATCGCTGCTGCGTCAGTGTCGGCGTACGCCGCGGCGGCGCCCTGCAGGTTGCGATCGAGGGCCGCCGCCTGTTGCTCCAGCGCTTCGATCGCCGCGCCCCACGCCGCGCAGCTGTCTGAGATCGCGGCCCGCGCCCCCGGCGCACCGGCGGCGCCCGCCAGCCCCGCGGCGACACCCAGCCGCGACCGGAACCCGGCCAACTCGCCGGCGAGCTCGCCCGTCCGCTGCGCGCCACCGCTCAGCTGTCCGGTCTCCACCTCGATCCTCGCTGCGGCCATCTCCGACCTGCCTCGCTTGGTTGCGGTCCGACGTGAGGCACGCCGCACGACGCCCTCAATGGACCTTACCCTCCAAGCAATCTCAACCCGGCCAGGGGCGCTAGGGTCCCTACGAAGCGGGCGGAGGCTGCTCGGAAGCGGCCCGGCGCCCCGGGTGCTTGCTCAGAGCACAGGCTGCTCGATGACCGGCGCCCCTGAGCGGTCCCACGCCGGAGGCGGAAAGGTGAGCGATGAGCACCGTACACGTCACGATAACCGCCCCTGACAGCAAGCTCGACCTGACCGTGCCGGCCGATCTGCCGATCAGGCAGCTCATGCCCTCGCTGCTGGAGCTGGCGGGGCTCAGTGCGGGCAGCGGCTCGGCGCCGGGCTGGACGATCGCCCTCCCCGGCGCTGACCCGCTCCCCGTGGAGCGGACGCTGGCGGACTGCGGAGTGGCCGATGGGGCGGTGCTGGCGCTTCACCTGGCCGCGCAACCTGGGCCCGGAGGAGCAGATGAAGGAGTACCTCCAGCAGCCACCGACCCCCCCGAGCCTTCCACCGGCGCGACGGCAACCGGAGCAACCATCGCAACTGCACCTGAAGAAAACGCAGGTGGCGAGGTGGGCGCCAGCGCATCCGCAACCGGAAAGGTTGATGCCGGCATGACCGGGCCCAGCGCGCCCGGTACCGG
>JBBJOH010000237.1:0-2838 GCA_037720995.1 Thermoleophilaceae bacterium | reverse complement strand
GAGGACCGCTGGATACTCTCGCGCCTGGAGCGGGTGACGGCGCGCACCAACGAGCTGATCGACTCCTTCGACCTCTCGACCGCGGCGCTCGAGCTCTACGACTTCTTCTGGTCCGAGCTGTGCGACTGGTACCTGGAGATGGCCAAGTCCCGCCTGCACGGGGAGAACCGGGCCGACTCCGGCGACCGCATGGCGGTCTCGGCCACCCTGCTCTTCGCCCTGGACCGCACGCTGCGGCTGCTGCATCCGCTGATGCCGCACGTGACCGAGGAGATCTGGTCGTTCATGCCCGGCGAGCGCGGGCTGCTGACCGTCTCGGAGTGGCCGCAGGCCAGCGCCGACCGGTTCGACGAGCAGGCCGAGGCCGAGCTGGGTGCAACGATCACGGCCGTCACCCTGCTGCGCCGCTACCGCGACCTGGCGGGGGTCAAGCCCTCCGCCGTGCTGCGGGCCCGCATCAGCGCGGACGGGCTCCGCGACACCGCGGCCCAGGTCGCCCGCCTGGCCCGGCTCGAGCTGTCGGAGGACGGCGGGACCGCGGTCGCCGAGGTGGCGGTGCCCGGTGGCGTGGTGGAGCTGCTGGAGGGAGGGGACTTCGACCCCCACGAGGCGGGCCGCCGGATCGCGGCCCAGCGCGAGAAGCTCATCGGAGAGGTCGAGCGGCTGGAGAAGAAGCTGGACAACGAGCGGTTCGTTGAGCGCGCGCCGGCCGAAGTGGTCGAGGCCGAGCGGACCAAGCTGGCCGACTACCGACGCTCGCTGGAGCGCCTGGGCGGCTAGTGGCCTGGACGCCGGCCCAGGCCGAGCGGTACCTGCTCGACCTGGAGCTGTTCGGCATGCGCTTCGGCCTGGATCGGATGCACCGCCTGAGCACCGCGCTCGGCATGCCCCAGCGCCGCTTCGCCCCCATCCACGTGGTCGGCTCCAACGGCAAGTCCTCCACGGTCCGCTTCATCGCGGCGATCCTCGAGCGTCACGGCCTGCGGACCGGCAGCTACACCTCACCGCACCTGACCTCGTTCACCGAACGGATCGAGGTGGACGGGCGGCCCGTCTCGAGCGAGCGGTTCGCCGCGGCCGTGCACCGCGCGGCCAAGGCCGTGGACATCGTCGAGCGGGCCCAGAGCGATCCCGGCGATGCGGTGACCCAGTTCGAGGCGCTCACCGCCGCCGCCTACCACGAGCTGGCCGCCCAGAAGGTGGAGGTCGCGGTGATCGAGGCGGGGCTGGGCGGGCGCTACGACGCCACCAACGTGATCCCCTCAGGTGTGCAGGTGCTCACCGGCGTGGGCCTCGAGCACACCCGGTGGCTCGGGCCCACCGTGGGCGACATTGCCGAGGAGAAGCTCGCCGTGGTGCGCGACCACTCCACGCTCGTGACGGGACCCCTGCATCCCGAGGCGGCTGCGGTGGCCTCCCGAGTGGTGGCCGAGCACCACGCCGGCTGGGTGCGCGCCCCGGCGCCCTCGGCCCTGAGGCTGCGGGCGCCTGGCGAGTTTCAGCGCCAGAACTTCGCCCTCGCGTGCGCAGCGGCCGAGGCCTTCCTGGGCCGGCCGCCGGATGCTGGCGCCGTGGCCGCCGCCGCTGCGCAGACACGCATTCCCGGCCGCCTGGATCCGGTGGGCGAGCGTCCGCTGGTGCTGCACGACGGCGCTCATAATCCGGCCGGCGCGCAGGCGCTTGCCGAGGCGCTCCCCGAGGTGATCGGAGCGCGGCGGCCAGCCGTGCTGGTGGCCAGCGTGCTGGACGACAAGGATGCGGCGGCCATGCTCGAGGCCCTCGTGGGGCTCTTCGACCAGATCGTGTTCACCCGCTGCTCGAACCCGCGCTCGCTGTCCCCGGCCACGCTCGAGTCGCTGTCCGGCCGGGTGGGAGGGCCGCCGGTCCGTACGGTGGCCGACCCCGGTGGCGCGGTCGGGCTGGCGCGCGAGCTCGCCGGGGTCGCGGGGGTTGTGGTGGTCACGGGCTCGATCTACCTGATCGCGGACCTGGCGCGCATCCCCGGTGGCGCGACGAGGGCGTCCCGGCTGTAGCGTCAAGTCCGTCCCCCATGGGAGGATGCGCACCCATGAGCCAGGGAGAAGGACCAGGATTCGGCGCGATGATCGGCTTGGTGGCCGTGGTCGTGGCCACGGTGATCCTGGTCTTCTTCGGCATCGGGTACCTGCTGGGGCGGATCCTGCTGTAGCGCTGGGAGGGCGCGGAACCTGCCGACAGGCAGGGAAACGACGCTGAATACGGAATGGTCACGGATGGTAATTCCGTCAAACGCATCCCTATAGACTCCCCTCGCTCCATGGGCCCCCTCGCCGTCTTCGGGATCACGAGCGACGGGTTGAACCTCGCGGTCAACCTCGTGCTCCTTTTCCTCTTCGTCCTGTACTTCGCCCTGATCTGGTGGACCTACTCGGACGCCCGGAGCCGGATCGAGGATCCGATGATCGTGGCCTGCGCGACCGCGGCGTCCCTGTTCCCGTTCGTGGGGACGGTCGTCTACCTGATCCTTCGACCGCCCGAGTACCTCGAGGACGTGCGCGAGCGCGAGCTCGAGATCGCGGCGGCGGAGGCTCGGCTGGCCGGCGCCGACCACCACAGCTGTCCCTACTGCAGCAACGAGATCGAGAAGGCGTTCCTGCGCTGCCCGAATTGCATGCACCGGCTCAAGGAGCCCTGCACCACCTGTGGCAAGCCGCTCGACCCCCGCTGGAGGATCTGTCCCTACTGCGAGGCCGAGATCGGGGCCCAGCCCCGGCCCGCCCGCCAGCGCCGTACCCGGCAGCGCCAGCCGACCGCCGCCGAGGCAGCGACCCAGGCTTCGGGCGAGCAGCCGCCGCGCCG
>JBBJOH010000018.1:0-10846 GCA_037720995.1 Thermoleophilaceae bacterium | reverse complement strand
GGTCAGCCAGTCGCCGCCGTCTACTCGCGCGCCAAGGACGGCACACGAGTCGAAGGCGTCACTGGATCTCGGCGGGGTCGTCGACCGTCTCCAGTTGACGGTCGGCGCCGGTGAGCTCCATCACCCGGGCGACCCGGCGGCCCCCGCGCACCACGACCAGGCGCCCTGCGCGCTCGCGCACGTCGTGGTCGAGCCGGAGGACCAGCCGCAGTCCGCTCGAGTCCATGAACTCGACCTCGCGCAGGTCGACCACCACCGTCGAAGCCTGCGCGTCGAGGCCGGCGCGGATTCGCTCATCGAGGACCTCCGCGGCGGCAAGATCGATCTCGCCCGAAAGGACGATCACGGGCCCCAGGGCTCCATCGGCTATCTCGACGTCGAAGAGGCTCATGCAGGGAATCCCGGACGGCTCGTGTATACCATGCGCGGTGCCTGTACCAGACCGGTCGCCACCAGTGGCGGCGCGCCAGGCACTGATCCGGTCCGCCAAGAGCGGCGCAGAAGTTATTTCAGGGGCTGGTTTCTAAACACGGCCATCCCTTTTCCCCAACCCCTACAGGAGGGATTTTTCGATGTCCAACAAACTGGCTCCCGAAGAGCCTGTGATTGACGACCAGAGCTCGCGCGGGCAGTTTCTGAAGCTCGCCGGCGGCACCGGCGCCGCGGGAGCGCTCGCCATCTTCATCGCCGCGTGCGGTGGTGACGACAAGAAGGAGGACAGCTCCGGCTCCGGTTCCGGCTCCGCCGAGAAGAAGCCCAAGGCTGACAAGGGCGACCTGGCGATCGTCAACTACGCGTTGACGCTCGAGTACCTGGAGTCCGACTTCTACCAGCAGGTCATCGATTCCGGCGAAGTCAAGACCAAGGCCATAGTCGAGGTCGCCAAGACCTTCGCCCAGGACGAGATGGAGCATGTCCAGGCGCTGACCGCGACGGTCGAGCAGCTCGGAGGCAAGCCCGCACCCAAGCCCAAGGGCAAGTTCGACTCCGTGCTGGCCGGCGGCGAGAAGAAGATCCTCGCAACCGCTGCCGTGGTCGAGAACCTGGGCGCCTCGGCGTACCTGGGTCAGGCCGGCAAGATCAAGAGCAAGGAAGTCCTTGCCGCCGCCCTGTCGATCCACACGGTGGAGGCTCGTCACGCGGCCGTCCTCAATCAGGTCACCGGCAAGTCGATCGTGCCCGACGGCGCGTTCGCCAAGCCTGCCGACATGGCGACCGTGTTGAAGGCCGTCAAGCCCTTCATCGCGGCCTGAGTCGGACGACCAGGAAAAGGAGACAGAGAATGTCCAAAGAAAACATGACGGCCCCCGAGCTCGCGAACATCGAGGTCAAGGGGATGACGCGTGAGTCGTTCATGCTCAAGAGCGCGATCGCGGCGGGTTCGGTCTACGGCCTGTCCACCGTTGCTCCGTTCGTGAACCAGGCGTTTGCGCAGGGCGGCGGCGGCGACGTCGGCGTGCTGAACTTCGCCCTCACGCTCGAGTACCTGGAGACCGCGTTCTACACGCAGGCCCTCAAGCAGGTCAAGGGCCTGGACGGCGACACGATGAAGCTCGCCACCACGCTGCGCGACAACGAGGCGGAGCACGTGAGCGCCATCACCGCCACCATCAAGAAGCTCGGTGGCAAGCCGGTCGCTCAGCCGGGTGTCGACTTCGGCGAGGCGTTCGCCAACCAGAAGTCGTTCCTGATGACCGCGCAGGTCTTCGAGGATCTGGGCGTCGGTGCCTACAACGGCGCCGCCCCCAGCATCAAGTCGAAGGAGGTGCTGGCCGCGGCCGGCTCCATCGTGCAGGTCGAGGGGCGCCACGCCGGTGTGATCCGGTTGCTCAACGGGCAGAAGATCGCCGAGACGCCGTTCGACAAGGGCATCGAGAAGTCGCAGGTGCTCGAGAAGGCGAAGCCCTTCATCAAGGGCTAGATGCCCTCGACGGGCCGGGCATCCATGCCCGGCCCGTAAACGGCAGCCGCGACGCAGGACGTAGCACGGAGTGTTCCCTCCTGCCCGCGATCCGTCTCCAGGTTTGGGGCGGATCGCGGGCGCTCCAGGCGTAGGAGCGCAGCCGGACCGGCGGTCCGGCGAGCACCGCACGAGGATCTCAGTCGTCCGGTGCCTCGCGATGGGGGAGCTGCAAGCTCTCCTCCGCTCCCGGGACGCCTGCCTCCAGTTCGCGCGAGCGCTCGAGCTCGGCGTTGAGCTCCGCCCCCAGGAGGACGGCGATGTTGGTGAGCCAGAGCCAGACGAGGAAGGTCACGACCCCGCCCAGGGTGCCGTAGGTCTTGTCGTAGGAGCCGAAGTTGGCCACGAAGAGGGCAAAGGCCGCCGAGGCCAACACCCACAGCACCAGGGCCAGGACGCTGCCGGGCGTGATCCATCGGATGCCGGTGATCCGGGCGTTGGGCGCGATGTAGTACAGGAGCCCGAGCATGGTCAAGACCAGCGCGGCGAGGATCGGCCACTTGGCCAGCCCGTAGACGGTGACGGCCACATCGCTCAGGCCGATCGCCTCGCCCACCGACTCGGCCAGCGGCCCGCTGAGCACGAGGGCCAGGAAGACCAGCGCCACCGCCATCAACATGATCAGCGTCACCCCGAGCTGCAGTGGGCGCAGCCTCCAGAAGGGCCGGCCCTCCTCGACCTCGTAGATCACGTTGGCGGCCCGGATGAAGGCGCCGACGTAGCTCGAGGCGGCGTTGAGCGCGCCCACCACGCCGACCACGAACAGCACCCCGGCCGCGCCGCGGTTGGAGGTGATGCTCCTGATCGGACCGGAGAAGGTCTCCGACGCCGAGGCGGGCCCGAGGTCGGACACGATCTGGTCCAGCGAGTCGGTGACCGTACGCGGGTCGGCCACGAGCCCCACGATCGACACCAGCGCGATCAGGGCCGGGAACAGCGCCAGCACCGAGTAGTAGGTCAGCGCGGCGGCCCGGTCGGTGATGTCGTCGTCCTGAAACTCCCGGATGGTGCGCTTGAGCGTGGCTATCCACCTCTGGCCCCCGAGCCGGCCCGGCCCGTTGGCTCCGGCGGGGTCCCGCACGCCGGGCTCGGGTCGCGTGGCCATTGGCCCACCTCTTACCCGTCAGGCCGGGATATGCACCGATACGGGCGCGATTCACGGTTTGGTCCCTTCCTGCGTGGGAAGGACAAGAGCATGGATACGGCGGCCGAGACGGGCGAGGCGCTGGACCTCTTCATGCGCGACATCAGGCGCTATCCCCTGCTGACCAAGCAGGAGGAGGTGGATCTGGCGCGGCGGGTGGAGCAGGGTGACCTGTCCGCCAAGGAGCGGATGATCAACTCCAACCTGCGGTTGGTGGTCTCGGTGGCCAAGCGCTACCAGGGTCATGAGCTTCCGTTGAGCGACCTGATCCAGGAGGGCATGCTCGGCCTGATCCGGGCGGCGGAGAAGTTCGACTACCGCAAGGGCTTCAAGTTCTCCACCTACGCCACCTTCTGGATCCGCCAGGCGATCCAGCGCGGGCTGGCCAACAAGGCCCGCACCATCCGGGTGCCGGTGCACATCGGCCAGCACGAACGGCGGATCGCCCGCGTCGAGGGTCCCCTGGCCACCGAGCTGGGGCGCGAGCCCACCTACGAGGAGCTGGCCGTGGCCGCCGAGCTCGAGCCGCGACAGGTGCAGGAGGTGCTGGAGGCGCCGCGCGCATCCACGTCCCTCGAGCGACCCGTCGGAGACGAGGGGTCCAGCAGCCTGGGGGAGCTGTTGCCCAGCGACGCCCAGGGCCCCGACGAGCAGGTCGGCGACCAGATGGAGAGCGACGCCGTGCGCGGAGCCGTCCTGGATCTGCCCGAGCGCGAGCGCCAGGTGATCGGCATGCGCTTCGGCCTCGACGGCGGTGAGCCCAAGCCCCTCCGCGAGGCGGGGCGGCGGCTGGGCCTGTCGTCGGAGGGCGTGCGAAAGATCGAGGCCCAGGCCCTGCAGCGCCTCGCCCAGTGCGGGGCTTTCGGCGCGGCCTAGATAACCGAACTACCGAGAAAGGAACGGACAGATGGCTACTACGACCAGCAGCGACGGCATCCTCAGCGAGGGCGCCCGCGAGGACCGCGAGAAGATCCTCGAGATGCTCAAGGAGGCCTACTGGATGGAGATCGAGACGGTGATGAGCTACATCGCCAACTCGGTCAACCCCGACGGGCTCCTGGCACGCGAGATCGCGGAGAGCCTCGACGAGGACATCCAGGAGGAGCTGGGTCACGCGCAGCAGTTCGCGGCCCGGATCAAGGAGCTCTACGGGGTCGTGCCGGGCTCTCAGGAGTTCAGCGCGAGCCAGACCTTCCTGCAGCCCCCGGAGGACCAGCTCGACATCGCCCACGTGGTCGACGGGGTCATCGCCGCCGAGAGCGGCGCCATCGAGCACTACAACAAGGTCATCGAGTTCTGCGCGGACACCGATCCGGTGACCGAGGACATGGTGATCGCCATTCTGCGCGACGAGGAGGGCCATCGACGCCTGTTCGAGGGGTTCAAGCGCGGGCTCGAGAGCCCACGATGACCGAGCGCGGCGAAGGACAGATACGCGCCGAGGAGGAGGCGCAAGAGGCGGCGCGGGAAGCCGCCGGAATCGGGGGCCCCACTCCGGATCCGGATATCGATCCGGCCGAGCGCCCGCGCGTGGAGAGCGGCGAGGGCGAGGCCGAGGGCTTCGAGCTGGCCGAGGAGCAGCTGGAGCGAAACGCGTCGCACGAGGACCCGGGAGGGAGCCCCGAGCGGGACCGCTTCACCCCCGAGGTGGAGTCCGACCAGTCCACCGCGGTCTACGGCGACGCCGACGACGCCCAGGACACCGAGACAGAAGAGGAGCACGAGGCATGATGAGCGAAGGCCAGGGAGAGGAATCCGACCAGCTGCCCGAGGAGGGCCCCGCGGACCAGGTGCCCGAGGACGACTCGGGCGGAGCCGCCCGCAAGGAAGCCGGGGAGAACGCCGGTGCCGCCGGCGAGGAGAAGGGCTCCCAGCAGGCCACGGGCAACCCCGCCAACGCCGGCCAGGACTGAGGATGCTCTCGACGGAATGGGCATCCATGCCCATTCCGTAAACGGCAGATGCCTTCGACGAGATGGGCATCCATGCCCATCTCGTAAACGGCGGCCGCGTCGGGCTCCACGGGCGGGCGGAGGGCGTGCCTCAGGCGAAGGGGGTGTCCTCGAGGCTCTTGAGGATCTCCGCCGGCGACTCGTACACCGCCTTGGCCCCCGCCTCCTCGAGCTCCTCCCGGGAGAAGCCGCCGGTCAGCACGCCGAGCGAGGGCACGTCGGCCCTCGCGGCGGCCTGGCAGTCGTAGACCGAGTCGCCGAGCATCACGGCGCCGTCGTCTCGCTGCTCTGACTTCTCCAGCGCTGACTGCACCAGGTCCGGGGCGGGCTTGGTCTGCTCCACGTCCTGGGAGCTGGTCCAGGCGTCGGCCACGTCGCGTACGCCGAGCAAGTCGAGGTAGTGCTCGACCTCGTCCTCCTTGGCGGAGCTGGCCAGCACCACCGAGTGGCCCAGCTCGTCGAGGCGGTGGACCAGATCAATCGCGCCGGGCAGCGGAGCCACCTCGTCGATGAGCTCGCGGTAGAGATCCTTCTCGGACGCGCGGACGTCATCACCGTGCTGGTCCTCGAAGTCGTCGCCCGCCAGGGCGCCCACGAGCTGGTCGCCGCCCATCCCGATAGCGCGGTGCACGCGCCAGACGGGCAGCGTCACGTCGTGCTCGCGAAAGGCGCGGTACCAGGCGATCGCGTGCTGGTAGTTGGTGTCCACCAGGGTCCCGTCGATATCGAGGATCGCCACCAGTGCCACAGCGATCACCTGCTACCCCGGCGCCGCTGCGCGAAACCCCGGCCGGCGTTTGTGCGCGGACCGCGCGGGTAGCTCCCGGACATGGGAATGCCTACGTTGGAAGTGCCCGAGCCCCAGCCCCCGGTGGGCCCCGATCCCGAGCCCGTCGGGCCCGAGATCCCCGACTCGCCGATCGATCCGCCCGGGCCGGACCCCGATGGCCCGAGCGTGCCCGAGCCCAGTCCCCCGGTGGAGCCGCAGATCGACCCCCCGGAGGTTCCGCCCGAGACGGACCCGGTGGGGCGCCTGGTCGTACCCTGGTAGCGTCGTCTCGGCCGTCAACGGCTCGTACACGCTGGGCGCGCGGGCGCTTCGTGCGCCTCGTGGCTGGTGTGCGCCGTAGGCGTACGAGATGTCCTCGCCCGAGATCACACCCGCCGCGTCCGAGGAGGATCTGCTCCTGCGCTACGCGAAGGGGGACGTGGCCGCGCGCGACGAGATGGCCCGCCGCTTCATGCCGCTGGCCCGGCGCCTGGCGGGCCGCTACCGCCACACGGGTGAGTCGCTCGACGACCTCGAGCAGGTGGCCTACCTCGGTCTGCTGAAGGCCATCGATCGCTTCGACCTCGACCGCGGGCCCTTCGTGCGCTACGCGGTGCCCAACATCATGGGCGAGCTCAAGCGCCACTTTCGCGACAAGGGGTGGGGCCTGCACGTGCCGCGGTCGGTGCAGGAGCGCGTGTTGATCGTCAACCAGGCCAGCGAGAGCCTCGGCGGGCATCTGGGCCGCTCGCCCACACCCAAGGACCTCGCCGAGCACACCGGTCTTTCCCTGGAGCAGGTGCTCGAGGCCCTCGATGCCGCGAGCGCCTACTCGCCGGCCGCCCTCGACGCTCCCCAGCCGGGCGTGGAGGGAGAGGGCGAGCGCACGTTGGGGGACACGCTCGGGTCCGAGGACGGCAGCTACGAGGTGGTGGAGCTGGGCCAGGCGATCGCCCCGGCCTTTAAGGCGCTCCCCGAGCGCGAGCAGCAGATCCTCAAGCTGCGCTTCATCGACGACCTGACCCAATCGGAGATCGCCAACCGGATCGGTGTCTCCCAGATGCACGTATCGCGCCTCCTGCGGCGGGCCCTGAATCAGCTGAACGACGCCAGGGCCGAGTAGCACCGCACAACACCCAGGATCTCCTACGCCACCTTCTCCAGGCGCCCGGACTCCTCATCCTCGTGGATCAGGTCCAGGACGCCCTGCTCGATTTCGGGCTGGATCTCGGGCCAGCCCCCCTCTCCCTCCACGAGGTCGGGGAACACCCCGCCGATGGTCAGGCCTCCGTCGAAGCGGTCGAAGACCCGGGGATCGATGTAGGAGGCGCGACACACCGCCGGTGTGTTGCCCAGATAACGGGAGACCTCGTCGACCGCGCGCTTCTGGGCCCGCTTGCGGGCGGTCTTCGAGCCGGTCGCGGCGGGCCCCGAGGCGGCCAGCGCGAGCGCGGCCAGCACCGTCGCGTTCCAGGTGCGGAAGTCCTTGGCCGAGAAGTCGCCGCCGGTGGCGTCCTTGAGGTAGGCGTTCACATCGGCGGACTTGACGTCCACCCAGCGCCGGCCGCGCTTGTAGGCCAGCAGCTCGTCGCCGCCGGAGCGGCGGCGCTTGAGGCTGTCGACGATTCCCACGACCTCGGGGTCGCTCAGGCGCTGGACGCGGCGCTTCTTGCCCTTGGCCGCATAGTCGAAGACCATGGTGTCGCCGCTGATCGTCACGTGCTGCTTGCGGATGGTGGCCAGCCCGTAGGTGTCGTTGTCCGCGGCGTAGCCCTCCGAGCCCACGCGAAAGAAGCCGCGGTCCAGCAGGCGGGTGGCGCAGGCCAGTACCCGCTGGTCGCCCAGATCGTCGCCGCCCAGGTCGCGGGCCACCCGCTTGCGCAGCCGGGGCAGGCTGCGCGCGAAGCCGATCATCTCGTCGAACTTCTCCGCATCTCGTCGCTGTCGCCACTGGTCGTGATAGCGGTACTGCTTGCGCCCGGCGGCATCCGTGCCGGTGGCCTGGATGTGGCCCATGGGGTAGGCGCAGACCCAGACGTCCTTCCAGGCGGGCGGGATGGCCAGAGCCTGGATCCGGGCCACCACCTCGGGATCCGCGATCCGCTCGCCGTGCTCGTCCCGGTACTCGAAGCCCCGTCCCCGGCGGCGGCGGGCGATGCCCGGCGCCGCGCAGTCGACCCTCCTCAGACGGGCCACGGATCGACCTGTGGGTGTCGCATCCGAACTCCGCTACCCACGGGGCCGAGCGGACAAACGGGTGGCCGAGGTAGCTTTTCTCCGTGGCCCTTCCCGTGGACAGCCTGGCCGAGGAGCTCGAGCTCGAGCGCAACATCCTGCGCGAGGTGCTCACCCAGGCCCCCGCTGCGCTGACCGTGATGTGGGGTGAGGAGCTGCGGTTTCGCTACATGAACGACGAGGCGAGGGGCTTCCTGCCCGCCGGGGTGGATCCGATCGGACACACGATCGAGGAGCTCTTCCCGGCGGCGGGCGCTACGGCAGACGAGCTGCGAGCGACGGTCCTGCAGGGCGGCGAGCCGATAGAGGTCCACGACGTCCCGATCGCCTCGACGGCGCCCGAGGCCTGGGAGGGCCACCGCTACTACACCTTCTTCACCGTGCCGGTACCGGGCTCCGGCGGTCAGCCGGCCGGGGTGCTGAACGTCGGGTACGAGACCACGGCCGACGTCAGGGCCCGTCGCAGGCTGGAGCGCGAGCTGGCCTCCGAGCACCGGATCGCCACGCAGCTCCAGGTCAGCCTGATGCCCGAGGCGCTTCCCCCGGTGCCCGGGCTCGACCTGGCCTCGGCCTTTCGCCCGGCGGGCAGCGGGCAGGAGATCGGGGGCGACTTCTACGACGTCTTCCCGATCAACGACACGTGCTGGATGGTGGTGATGGGCGACGTCTGCGGCAAGGGCGCCGAGGCGGCGGCGGTCACGGCGCTGGCGCGCTACACGCTGCGCGCAGCGGCCATCCGCGACGGCGCCCATCCCTGTGGGCTGCTGGCCCGGCTCAACGAGGCCCTCCTGCGCCAGCGCGAGGACCTGCGCTTCGTGTCCGCGGTGTGCATGTTCGTCGAGCCACTTCGGGGAGGTGGAGCCTCGCTGAAGGTCTGCGTGGCCGGACACCTGCCGCCCCTGCGGATCGCAGCCGACGGCAAGGTCAGCCGGGTGGCGGGCGGCCATGGCATGGTCCTTGGGGTATGGGAGCAGCCCGACCTGAAGCAGGAGCACGTGGAGCTGGCCCAGGGTGAGCGCCTGGTGCTCTACACCGACGGAATCTTGGACGCCGATCGGGCACGCGAGCTGACCGAGGACGCCTTCGCAACGCTGCTCGAGGACGGGGGACCGGGGAGCGCCGCCGACACCGTGGAGCTCGTGCAGCGCGAGTTGGTGGCCGCAGACCCCGCCCGGGCTCGCGACGACATCGCGCTGCTGGTCTTACGACCCGATGACAGCGGCGGATCCTGATCGAGCACCCTCTACCCTCGGTGTAGACCCAACCGGTAGGAGATCCACGGGAGGCCCACAGTGTTCGAGTTCCTGACCCGCCACAAGACCGAGATGCCCGCTGCCGCCGACGCGCTGGCCGGGCGCAGCTCGGCCATCGTCTCCCCCGGCGACCACGCCGTGCTCGGCACGGCGATGGCCCCGCCGTTTCCCGAGGACAGCGAGCGCGTGATCGTGGGCATGGGCTGCTTCTGGGGCGCCGAGCGCGCCTTCTGGCAGCTCCCCGGGATGTACACCACTGCGGTCGGCTACGCCGGCGGCTACACGCCCAACCCCACCTACGAGGAGGTGTGCTCGGGCCGCACCGGGCAGAACGAGGTGGTGCTCGCGGTCTTCCGCCCGGGCGAGATCTCCTTCGAGGAGCTGCTGCGCACCTTCTGGGAGGGTCACGATCCCACCGCGGGCATGCGCCAGGGCAACGACGTCGGGACCCAGTACCGCTCGGCCATCTACACCACCACCGACGCCCAGGCCGAAGCGGCCGAGTCCTCTCGCCAGGCCTACGCCCAAGCACTGGAGGCGGCCGGCCACAACGCTCCGATCACCACTGAGATCGCCCCGGCGGGCGAGTTCTTCTACGCCGAGGACTATCACCAGCAGTACCTGGCCAAGGTGCCGAACGGGTACTGTGGCCTGGGGGGAACAGGCGTGAGCTGCCCCGTTGGCCTGACCGCCGGCTGAGCTAGTTCTGAGCCCTCAGGTAGGCGGTCAATTCCTCCGCGCTGACCTTCTCCACGGGCTCCCACAGCGGCTCGGTCGACACCTCGGACTCGAAGCCCCGGCCGCCGACCACCCGGGCGCTGAGGAAGAGCGGCTTGCCACCGGTGAGGAGCATCCCGCGGAGCACCGGCCGGTAGGGAGCGGCCTCCACGTCGGCGCCGGAGCTGCGGGCGATGGCTGCCGCGGCGGTATCGGCCTGCTGGGCGCCGAGCCCCCCGTGCTTGACCGGGAAGGCGGTGGCGTCACCGGCGGCGTACACGTGTCCGCCGGTGCCCGGAACCGCACAGTGGTCGTCGATAGGGATGAAGCCCTGGGCGCCACCGGGAAGGCCGCGGACTGCGCGGCCCTGCACACGCGGCATGGCGATCATGCTGTCCGGAGTCAGCTCGACGCCCTGGGGCTGCACCAGCAGGTGGCGAGCCGCCGGAACCTGCGCCTGGGCGGAGGCGTACACCGTGACGCCGGCCTGGTCCAGCAGCTCGACCACGGCCTCGCCGGCCGCGCCGCCGAAGCTGGCCAGGGGGGCGGGCTCGGGCGTGACCACGCACAACTCGACGGACGCTCCCATCCCCTCGGCGCGCTTGGCGGTCATGAGGGCCAGCTCGTAGAGCGGCAGCGGCCAGGCCGGCCCATCGGGGGCGAGGAATGCGACGCTCTTGGAGTAGCCCCCCTCGATGTCTTGGACCACGCCGCCAAAGATGTCGTCGGCCTCCGCGTCGCGGTAGGTCCGCGCGTGGGTGAACGCCGGGACCATCTCGCCGCCGACCGCCACGAGCAGCGCGTCGAAGGGGAGCG
>JBBJOH010000236.1:0-2863 GCA_037720995.1 Thermoleophilaceae bacterium | reverse complement strand
ACCGGGAATCCAGAAGTCGTACTCGTCGGGCTTGGATATCGCCGCCGTGGGCACCTGGCCGGCCGCAAGCGCGGGCGAGAGCACGGACCCCAGCGACAGGCCCTGCAGGGGGTTGTTCGAGACTCCGTGGAGATCGAGGTACCTCCCCATCCAGCCGTAGCGCCCCCCGGGGTCGGTGGCACCCACCTCCCAGAAGTGGCGCGACGTGAAATGCGACTGGTTGGCGTCCGTGTAGCCGATGGCCGGGAACACCGAGACCTTGCCCTCGCCGTGCAGTGTGCGCAGCCCGCCGGCGGATGGGTGCCAGCGCAGCGACGGGTCCTCCGGAAACGCCCACCCCTCCGAGGGACCGACCGCGAGGTTGGGGCGAAGCTGGGCGTAGCGGGGGTGTCCGGTGGGAGCCAGGAGCGACAGCGAGTCCGCCCCACCCTCGAGGAACACCGACACGAGAACGGGCTGGGCCGGGCGTTCGGCCGCGGCCGCGATGCCCTCCTCGAACGCGGTCATGCCGAGCTTGTTGGCCCCGTACACGGCCATGGCCACACCGGCGGCCCGTGACACGAACGCGCGCCGCGTGAGCCCGGTGCCCGCCGGGGTCGGCATGCCCGGCTCGATGGCGGGAAGCCCCGCACCGGGCACCGCCGCCGAGGCCGCCCGGCGCAGCAGCCGCGAGCGCGAGAATCCGGCGCAGCTGCAGGCCTCGCTTTCCATAGGTGAGTCCATATCTGTGTTGTCGGCCATCGGCTAGCTGGTCTGAAGGTCGGGGGACGTGGCCAGCAGGTGACGCAGCGCGTTCTGGCGCAGCCCGCGGAGGTAGGACTGCTCCCAGTTAGCCATCACGACCGGGAGGCACGTGGCCGCGAAGGTGGTCAGAGCGGCCAGGCCCTCGGCGGTCATAGCCGGATCGCCCCAGTAGTCCAACGCGCGGCGCACGGCCAGGTCGGGTGTCTCGAGGGCGTCGTATGCGTGGATCTGCTCGCCGTTGATGGTGTGTCGCTCCATCAGCACGGTCACCGTCATCCACCGTCCGCGCAGGGTGCCCGTGTCGAGCCAGCGATCGTCGTCCCACCCGGCCACGCTCGGCGGGCGAAAGAGTTGCTGGCCCGAGAGGCTGCTCGTCCACGTCCAGGCGTCGGTGTCCACGGCGCGCTGGCGGTTTCGCAGCAGGCCGGCCAGGAAGACCACGGGCGGCTTGACCATCCGCGCTCCCGCGTAGAGCTGGGGGTGCATCAGGATCGCCTCCACCACCGGCCGGATCTGACGGCCGGTGGACAGGTAGGCCTGCTCGAGCGCCTGGCGGTCGGCCGCGGACGGCGGCGTGGGGATGAAGTATCCCCACAGCTTCTCTACGAAGAACGAGGCGTGCTTTGCATTCTGCAGGCACATGCGCACGCCGTCCTGCCAGCCGAAGTTGCCGGTCTGCCCGAACACCGTCTTGGCGTTTGCGTCGTGGCGGTCGGCGTCGTAGCGGAAGTTGTGATGGCCCAGCTCCGCGCTCCAGTCGCGCCGCCAGCCCGTGAGCGAGCGCGCCAGTTCACGAACGTCGTCCTCCGAGTAGGCGCCGCGATCGGCACCCAGCGTGAACAGCTCCATCAACTCGCGTGCGTAGTTCTCGTTGGGAGACCGGCGCGTGTTGTCCACCAGGTTGAGCCAGAGGAGCATGGCCGGGTCGGCGGTCACCTCCATCGCCATCGTCTCGAAAGAGCCGAGCGCGTTGCGGCGGAAAAGCTCGTTCTGCTGGAGCAGGTGTGCGGCGCTGGCGCCGTCGGTGGAGGTGGCGAACCAGTCGTGCCAGATGAGCGTCATGCGCTCCATCAGCGGCTGGTTGGACCGGACCATCCGGTCGAGGAACCAGAGGTGGTTGTGCCCCCACGCGTCCTGTGGCTCTAGCGGTAGGCCGTCCACGCTCGGGGGGGCACCGGTGAGGGTCGGGGCGCCGGCCGGGCGGGTCAGAGAGGCGACCGCGGCTTGGAGGCCCATCGCGGCCAGCGCCTCGGCATGGCCAGGCGAAGGCCCGAAGCCCGCGCGCCACAACAGGCGCTCGGCTTCGCGTAGACCGAAGCCGCCGGTGTGGGTGGGCGTTGGCGGGTTGAGGGTCGGCACGCTGGGCGCGGGCGCAACCGGTGCTGGCGGTACGGGTTGCCTCGGCACCGGCGGGCGGGCGGGGGGCTTGAGCGCGGGCGGCTTGCGTGCGGGCGGCTTGCGCGCGACCGGCTTGCGGCGGCGCTTCTTGCAAACCACGCGGCGCCGGCGCTTGGGCGTGACGCAACGCGCGGGCTTGCGCCGGCGCTTGACCGGCTTCCTTGCGCCCTTGGTCGCCACACAGGTGGCGTCGGCCATGCCGGCCCAGGCCCTGAAGGCCTCGTGCAGGGCCTCGGCCCTTCGTCCAGGCGAGATCTACTCGACGCGCAGCGTGGCGTTCATTCCGGCCGCTTCGTGGAACTCGAGCGAGCACCAGAGGTAGTACCGCCCGGGCGGAAGGTCGAACCTCTTCTGGGCCCTCCCCGTCTCGGCCTCGACATCATCGAATGCAGCGAGCCGGTCATGGGTGCCTTCGGGCGATACGACCAGGTTGTGTGGATCCTCGCCGCGATTTCGCAGCTCGAACGTGACTGTGCCGGAGGCCACGACCGGGCGAGACAGCGTGAAGGAGAACTCGCGGGCGTCGATACCCAGGAAACGGCCCAGCGCCGTCTGTGACACCGCGGTGGGCGCTTCCAAAGGCGCCTCCTGGGTCGGGGCGGTCGGTTGGCGCGGTGCAAGCGCGACGGCCGGGGGACGCCTGACGTCAGGCGCGCGGTAACGCAGCCAGGCGCGCCGGCGGCGCGCCCGGCTCGTGCCCCTGCGACAGCACGCGCGCCGC
>JBBJOH010000017.1:0-10900 GCA_037720995.1 Thermoleophilaceae bacterium | reverse complement strand
CCGCGGCACGGTAGAGCCCGTTGTGGGTCGCGATGAGCACGCCGTCGCCCGCGGGTGCCACGCCGAGCCCGTGCACGTGCGCGCCGGATGACGCGCCCGAGGGCGCGCCGGCGACCGGGGGCTCCTCGTCGCCACCAGAGCCGGTCACGAGGAGGACCGCCCCCACGGCGACCAGGACGAGGAGCAGCATCGCCCCTCCGGCATAGGACCACAGCTTGCGTCGGCGCTCCGCCGCCTTGGCGGCACGCTCGCGCGTCAGCCGCTCCTCGCGCCTGCGCTGTTTCTTGTCGGACTGGGTGGTGGCCATCGACGGCTCAGCGTAGTAGGTCGACGTCGCTGGTCAGCAACGAAGCGTAGGCGCCTCGGAAGGCGTTGGTCCCCCGGACTCAACCGGTCGTGGACAGAGCATCCCGTCCGCGCAGGCCGATCTGCGGCCAGCGCTCACGGGCCAGGAGGGCGGCCCCCAGAGCGGCCAGCGCCAGCGACCACAGCTGCGGCTGGGTGAGGCCCGCCACGACCTCGTCGTTGAGGCGGACGAACTCCACGGCCACGCGGGACAGCCCCATGGCGACCGCGAACGCGCCGAACAGGCCGGGCGGCGAGAGGCGGTCGCGGAGGCGCCACAGCATCCACGCGGCAGCGAAGGCCAGGAGCGCCTCGTAGAGCGGCGCCGGGTGGACCTGCTCGGTGGTGGGCATGGTCCCTTCCGGGAAGCTCATCGCCCACGGCAGATCGGTCGGAGTACCGTACGTGCCGTCGCCGGCCAGCAGGCAGCCGAGCCGGCCGATGCCATACGCGACCGCCAAGGGCACCGCGGCCATCCCGGCCATCTCGCCCAACGGGATGCCGCGGCGGCGGGCCACCAGCCATACCGAGAGCGCGCCGCCCAGCAGGCCGCCGTACCACGTGAACCCACTTGCGCTGAGCAGGCCGTGGTCCATGGCGCCGCCGGCGTTCTCGGCCAGGAAGTAGAGCTTCGCACCGATGAACCCGCCCACCAGGCCGGCGATCGCCAGCGTGAAGGCGGGCTCGGGGTCGCGGCCGCGGTGGACCATCTCGCGCTGCAACAGCCAGCCCGCCACCAGCATCGCGAGCGCCTTGCTGGCACCGTAGCTCTGGATCTGCAGGCCGCCCAGCTCGAAAAGAACGGGCTGCATGGGTCAGGAGCGCTGCTCGGAGCGCCTCAGCGCCTGGCGGCCGGCTCGACCTCGCGCTCGGGCATCTGGTGCTCCTCCAGGCGCGCGATGTCGCCGGCCAGCTTCTGCTGCTGCTTGCGCAGGTCCTGCAGCGAGCCGCCCTGGGTGCTCGAGGCATCGTCCTTCTGGAGCGGCGAGCCGCCCTGCGTGCTCGAGGCATCGTCCTTCTGCTTGTTGCCGCCCATCATGCCCTTGGACATGAACCACATCATGGCTCCCATGCCCACGGGGCAGGCCAGCAGCGCGAGTACGTACAGCAGTTCCATCGTCTCCTCCTCGTCCGGGTTATCTGCTAAGCAGTGTAGTAGGCGTCTTGGAGTTGCTGCACGCGCCGGCGCAGCTCACGGCGCAGCTTGCGCTCCGACAGGCGCCCGTAGGAGAACGGCTCCCCATCGACGAGGACGCCGGGCGCGAACATGACGCCGGCCTCACGGGCCAGGCGCTGTCCGTGCGCGGAGGCGAGCTCGATTTCGCGGACGGAGAGCGGGAACTCGCGCGAGAGGCGGGCCAGCACGGCCTTGGCTTGGTCGCAGAAGTCGCAGTGGGGCTGGGTGAGCAGGATGACGTCCATCGCGCTCAGGCCCCCGCCCCGTCCTGCGGCGCGCCCGTCAGCCCGGCGCGCAAGTCGGCCACGAGATTGGCCACGGGCACGTACATCGTGTAGTTCGGCGAGCCGCCGTAGTCGGCGCGCCAGCGGATCTCACCGTCGGGACCCACCACGACGAACGAGTGGCCGTTCGCGGAGGCGCCCATCATCCCGTAGCGGTTGGCCTGCCAGACGCTGGACTGGCTGAGGTCGGGGTCCGCCAGGACCGGGGTGGTGATGCCCTCGTCGCGGACCTTCTGCGCCATGAGATCCGGCGGGTTGCCGGCGACGGAGACCATCTGGTCGATCCCCAGCGCGCGCAGCGTCTGGGGCTGGGCCTCGAGGTCCTTGATCTGGTCCCAGCACGGCTGGCAGCCCAAGCCTTCCTGGAAGTAGACCAGCGTGGTCTTGCCGCGCTGCGCCGCCAGGTCCCATGTGCCGCCGGTGGTCGACGGCAGCTTCAACGCGGGCGCCTGGGCGCCCGGTCCCGGCTGGCCCACCGCGTACGGATAGGCGCCGGCGGACGCGCTGGCCGTACCCGACCCTGCGTTCCCGCCTCCGGCGCTGCCGAGGGCGAAGACGGCGACCAGGCCGGCCATCCCCACGCCGACGACCACGGCGATCCGGTTGCGCAGCCGACGCGCGCGCACGGCGCGCTCCAGTCGCGCCTCCTCCTCCCGGCGCTCGCTGCGCAGCTGCTCCTTGTCTTCCTTTCTGCTTGCCACGATGATCGCTCCTCTCTCACACGTATTCGGGTTGCTTGGGGGTGTTGTCGGAAGGCTCCGTCTGGCCCGAGGGACTGCTCGAGAGCGCCTCGGGCCCCGGCGCGTCGTCTGCCGCAGGCTCGTCGGGCCCGAGGATCTCGTTGAACGCGCGGCGGGCCAGCAGCGCCACGATCATCAGCAGGACGACCGCGCCCACCCACCCGGGCACCCAGCCCAGGGCCTTGGTGATCACGCTGCCGTAGTGCTCCAGCTCGGCCGAGATCGAGGCCTGCCAGCCCGTCGGCGACGGCATGGGGTCCCCGAGCAGACCGAGGTACAACGTCCCGAGCGCCATGAGGATGAGCAGCACGCCGCTGGCCAGCGCCGTGCCGGTGATGGTCCGCCGCAGCGCGCCGATGCGCCAGGTGAACGTACGGGGACGCAGCAGCCGGCTCGAGCGCCAGTCGAAGCGCTCGGCCATCAGCGAGAGCACGAACAGGGGCGCCACCATGCCGAATACATAGGCGCCCGCCAAACCTGCGGACATTGCGAAGGACGAGGCCAGCCCGGACAGGGCGATCACCCCCGCCAGCACCGGAGCGCAGCAGGAGCTCGCCATGCCCGAGAAGACGCCCAGCGTGTAGACGCTGGCCGGACCGCTCTTGGCCCCGGCTCGTCGGCCGGGCATCGGTAGATGCATGCGGCCGCCTGCCAGGACGAAGGCGCCCAGACCCAGCAGCGCTACACCGACGACCGTGTAGATGATCGTGTGCTCCTCGAGCAGCAGTCGCTGCACCACCGCGGCGCCGAGGGCGATAGGCAGCACGATCGTGGCGATCCCCGCCGCGAACAGGAAGGTCATCGCCACCAGCTTGCGGCGATTCTGGAACGCGCTCGCGAAGTAGGAGGGCAGCATCACCGAGATGCAGCACGGCGCGAACAGGGCGATCGAACCGGCCACCATGGCGGCGATCACCGAGCCACCGAAGAAGATGGAAGTGTCCATGCTGGGTCTGGAGCTCCTGATCCGGGAGGGAGTGAGCGCTCAATGCGCCACCGGGTGGTCACGACACTGGGCCGCAGGGTAGTACGACGTAGCGTCGTAGTTCTCATCGGCTTTCCGGAGCGGAGTCTTTAGGGCCGCCGCTGGTGGCCAACAACGCCAGCCGCGACACGCCGGTCTTCTACACCGCGGTCAGCCTGTGGGGCAGCCCTGCGATCAATGGGCGGCGGGTGAAGATGGACGGGAGGTCGGGGCGGCCCATGGTCATCACTTCACTCCGAGGTCGCGCAGGCTTTCGCGACCGGATCCGCGAGCTCGTGGCCGCCGGACGCTCGGACCAGGAGGTTGAGACCTTCTTCGTGGGGCGCTACGGAGACTGGATCCTGCTCTCCCCGCCGAAGCAGGGGATCGCCCTGTCCGTCATCCAGGCCGGGCGTCCGGCGGCGAGCGCCTGGGTCGCGCCCCCGCCGCCGGCTGCCTCCATCCCCGCCATGCGGGCAGCGATGCGCTCCCGTGCACGCTCGTACTGGGCGGCGCTCACTCCCCGGCGCACAGGTCGCCGCGCAGGGCGCGACGCGCCGCGCGGCACGCGCCGCGAACAGCAGGGCGGCGAGCAGGCCGGCGAAGACGACGCGGTCGTCACGGCACCGGCGGCGGCTCGCCCTCGATGCCGGCCAGCCTGGCGCGCGCCTGCGCGAGCGCGCCAGGATCCGCCCGCCCGGCCCGCTCGAGGCGGCGGGCTCGAGCGGTCCAGCGGCGCACCGTGAGCGCCACGATCGCCAGCCCCACGCCGATGAACGCGAGCGGCGCGAGCCAGAGTGCGCTTCGGGTTCGCCCTGGCCCAGGTCGAGCGCCCCGAGGAGGCCGTCACCCAGCTTCGCTTCGCGGTCCGCCGGGCGCCCGAGCTGCCCGAGGCGCGGCTGTACCTGGGAGCCGTTCTGCTGGGCGCCGGCCGCCCCGACGAGGCTGCCGCCCAGTGGCGCCGATACCTGTCCCTTAGTCCGCGCGGCCAGCTGGCCGACGTCGTGCGCGACCAGCTCCGGCGCGTCAGGGGGTCGACTCGGCGATGAGGAGTATCCGGTCGCCCGAGGGTCACGCCGCGCGAGACCGGGCGGAACCAGACCGTGTCGGCCGCTCACCTTCTCGCGAGAGCTGCCCGCCGAGCGAGTCAGGCCCGCGACTGGCTGGGCTGGCGGGCCTCCGCCTCGGCGTCGGCGATCCTGGCCTCGAGGCGTTGCTGTTCCTCGCGCAGGTCCTCGAGGGTCAAGTCCGGCTTGTCCTGGGAGCCCCGGGGCGGGCAGCAGTACGAGCTGCGACCGCGGCGGGCGTTCCACCACATCATCGCCGGGCAGGCCAGCGCGGCCAGCACCACCACAGCGACCAGAAGGGCCGTGGTCATCTGCGTTCCTTTCGTCCAGCGAAATCCATCCTGTACTAAGTATTGTAGTAGATACGGCGTCCCGCCCAAGCCGACAGCGCGCCGAGCAGAGGCAACTGCACGAGCGGACTGAGCCCGAGCCCGGCGACCGTCGGCATCGCGTCTGCGTAGGCCCACCGGTCGGTGTTCCTCGCCCAGGATTCGATGCCGGCCGCCGCCACCGCCAGCGCGGCGACGACCACGGGCAGAAACGCCCGAGGGCGCCTCTGGGCCACGAGGGCGGCGCCCAGGACGGCGCCAACCGTGTAGGCCGCGTCGACCACCGCCGCCGACAGGCAGCGCGGGACCGAAGGATCGACCGCATAGAGCGGGCGCTGAGTCAGCTCCCACGCGCCGTTGGCCGCCAGGGCCACCCCGGCCGTCACGGCGGCGGCGCGCAGGGGAACGCGGCGGCCCGCGGCCTGCGGGCCAGCCGCGCTCGATCGGGTCATCCGCGGTCCATCTGCCCCATGTCGCCCATCCCGCCTTCGTGCATCTGACCCATCATCTCCTTGTGATGGCGATCCATCATGCGCGCCATCTCGGGGTCTATGTCACGCATCTCGCGCACCATCTGCCCGTGGTGGCGATCCATGGAGCGCATCAGGCCGCGCATCTCCGCGTCGCCCATCATCTGGCCCTGCTCGCCGCTGCGCTCCTGCGGCGCAGGTCGCTCGGGATCGTTCTGGGCAAGAGCCCCCACCGCGCCGACGCCGAGCGCCGCAGCGCCGATGGCCAGGGTGGTGGGAAGCACAATTCGAAGCTTCATGTAGGGCCTCACTCTCATCGCTGAAGCGGGACAGACCGCGCCTGCCCCGCATGACTACTGCGCGTAGTAGTGTAGCTGGACAAGGGTGAGACCTCAGCGACACACACCGCGCGATCATGCCCGCTGACTCCCGCGAGAGGCCAAGCACGTTGCGCTTGATCTCGCTGGGCGTCGGCGTGGCGCTGGCCGGTGCCTTCGTCGCCCTCCTGGTCTGGGGCGTGCTCACCGCGGCTCCCGACAGTACGATCGACGACAGCCTCGCCGGCGGCCGGCCAGCCCCGGCGCCGGGCTACCGGCTGGAGGTTCTGCAGCGCGGGCGCCTGGGAGGCGAGCTCGAGGCCCGGCTGGCGCCCGCCCTGGCCGACGGCCGGGTCGCCGCTCAGGAGCTGCGCGGCATCCCCTATGTCCTCAACTTCTGGGCGTCCTGGTGCGTGCCGTGCCGCGAGGAGGCGGCGATCCTCCAGGCCGGCTGGGAGGAGGGCCGGCGCGAGGGAATCCTGTTCGTGGGGCTGGACATGCAGGATGTGCGCCAGGACGCCCGCGACTTCATGGCCGAGTTCGAGATCGACTACCTCAACATCCGCGATGCCAACGACACGGTCGCACGCCGCTACGGCTTGGCCGGGATCCCGGAGACCTACTTCATCAGCGCTCGCGGGGAGGTGGTCGGCCACGTGATCGGCGCCATCACCCCCGAGCAGCTGCGCGCCGGCATGGCCGCCGCGGCGGCCGGCCGGCCGGCCGCCCCCGCCGCGGGAGGCGATCAGCGCCCGACGCGCTAGCCGCGCTGCTCGCCGGCCCGCACGCTGCGCAGCGCCGCCGAGCGCTCGTGGTACTCGTCACCGTCGATCTCACCGGCGGCGAAGCGCCGGTCGAGCGTCTGTCGCGCGTCGTCGCCGCGCCGGCCCCGGCCCAGTCCGCCGCGCACGCCGACGTAGACGGCTGCCGCCAGCAGGCCCGCCAGGATGAGGGCCCCGATCAAGAACGCGAACGTCATCCCTTCCATCATCATCGGATCTGTATCCCTCCTCGTGGCGTGAGTCCGCTACCGAGGATAGTAGCTCTCCGGTTTCGAGCCGATCGGTCATCGCGTCGTTCTCAGCGCGCGCCGACCGGCACGGCGATGGAGGTGGGCTTTCCGTAGGCGCTGTAGCGGTGCTCGATCTCGTGGCCCTCGACGACCAGGCGCATCCGTCGCAGCCGCCCGCTGTCGAGGTCGATCCACGCGGTGGCCCACCCCGGTGTCCCGGAGTCCATGTAGGCCACCACCGCGAGGCGCCCGTCGCCGTCGTCCTCGACGCGCAGCAGCCGCTCGCCCTGGATGAAGATCGGTGAGCGCAGCCAGTTCTCGGTGCGGTAGGGAACCCGGGGTGGGGCCTGCTCCTGCCAGGGAACACCCGGGGTGCGCAGCCACTGGCGACGGTCGATGAGCACGTTCTCGAAGCCGATCGACGTCCGGTAGGCCATCCGGTCGGGAGCCTCCATCCTGTAGATCACCTCGCTGGCCTGGCCGGGCCGGTCGCGCACGTTCTCGACGAGGCGCACGCTCTGCGCGCCGCGCAACCGCCGGAAGGCGCCCGCGATGAGGTTGCGCGCGCGGTCGTTGTCCTCCGCCCGCCAGCGCGCGACCAACTCCACTGGCTCTGGCGTGCCCGCGACGCGCACACGCAGCGCGTCGGGACGCCCGTCCACGGAGAAGCGCCGGCATCCCTGCCCGCACGACTCCAGGCGGGCGCCCTCCACCACAAAGCGCTCGTCCACCGGACTGCCGCCACGGGTCATCAGCCGCACCTCTCCCTCCAGGCCGCCGGGGCGCCGCTCGATCCAGGCGGCCACGATGCGCTTGCCCGTCCAGTCGGCCACCGCGAGCTCCCCGGACCGGGGGACGGGCAGCGGACAGGGATCGCAGCCCTTCTGGGCCCCGGCAGCGGCCTGGGCCTCCGCCGCCTCGCGCGGCGGCGTGGGAAACCCGACCAGGAAGGCCACCGCGACCACGGCGCCCAAGCCCAGCGCCGGCTCGAAGCGCAAGAGCCGCCAGTGGCGGCGCGCGGCGCGCTCGCCCCCGGGCGTCATGTCGCGCAGCAGCCGGGGACGCAGCCACCCGGCGTGCGCGAAGCTGACACCGGCCATGACCATCACCACCGCGATCTTGGCCAGCAGGACGCGGCCGTACGCCGTCGTCCACAGATCGTCGATCGAGGCCAGCTCCATGGCCGAGTTGACCACGCCGGTCAGGACGACCACACCGAATGCGTACACGGCGACGCGGCCGAAGCGCGGCAGCACGGAGCGGGCCACAGCGCGCCGGCCGGCGGCGCTGAGCTCACGCAGGGCCGGCCCCCAGGCGATGCCCAGCAGGGTGATCCCACCCAGCCAGACCGCGCCCGCGATCAGGTGCATCCACGCGGAGCTGACCGCGAGCAGCGGAGAGGCGGCCGAGGCGGCATGGCCGGAGGCGGCGATCGCGCCCAGTGCCGCGACGGCCAGAACCGCGCCGGCGCCGGACCTCCCCCGGCGCGCCGCCCACAGGCCGCCAGCCACGAGCAGCGGCACCGCGAGCCGGGCGGTGCCGGCCGGATTGGCCAGCAGGAAGTCGGTCAGGATGGCCATGGAGAGGCCGCCCGCGGCGTCGGCGCCCTCGGCGACGGCCACCGCGATGCCCAGCAGCGCGGCCAGCGAGCCGGCCACCAGCGTCGCGGTGGCAGCCCTCGCCTCGGCCGCCTTCGAGTCGATCCCGGTCTCGAGCCGGGCTGCCGGAGGCGGAGCCAGCCAGCTACGGCCCGGGCGGACGCGCAGCAGGACGGTCAGCAGCAGCCCGCCGGCGAACACCAGCAGGGTCGCGTAGAGCCCGAGGCGCGCGAGGACCCGGACCCAGCCCCCGCGCGCGAGGGGCCCCTCGTTGATCAGAGCCTGGGTGCCGACCGCGGCGGTCTGCACGCCGAAGGAGAAGTAACCCTCGCGCACGTGGGCATCGACGCTCGAGACGCTGTGCCAGCGCACCCGGTAGGCACCCCGTGCCAGCTCGCGGCCCGGGCGGAGCTCCAGCTGCCGCGCCCCCGCCGTGGCCGCCCGCGTCGCCACCGGCTCGCCGCTGGCGACGTCGATCAGCGCGACCTTCGTCAGGCGCGCGTTGATCGGCTCCGTGAACTCGAGGACGATGCGGACAGGTGCGCGCTCGACGCGCTGCCCGGCCGCGGGCTCGGACTCCAGGAACGACGCGTGCGCGCCCGCCGACGCGGGCACGCCCAGGAGCGCGGCCGCGGCCACGATGGCCGCGAGCAGCCAGGGATGCCGGGGCCACCAGCGCACAGGACTCACGCGAGGCGCATCATAGCCACTCAACTAGGCCCCGTAGTAGCTCGGCGGCGGGCGACCGCGTCGCCCGAGAGGGCCAGCCCTCGACCAGCATGGTCCATGGCTCGGGAGCGAGCTAGCGCTCGAGCCGGCGAGCGAGCGCGCTTCGCGTGCGCAGCAGCGTCGCCGCACCGACGACGAGCGGGACGATCGCCAGCAGCAGCATGCAGGACTGCGCGACGAGCAACGGCAGGTTCAGCTCGACCGTCGCGCCGGCGGCCTGGAGGCGCAGCGCCACGACGACCAACGCGGTGACGGCAACCAGCGCCCACGCCAGGAGGGCCGCCGGAAGCTGCCAGGGCGAGCGCTCACCCATGAGGTGGTCCACGCGCTCGGGCGCGATGCCGACCACCGCGGGGTCGGCCGCCTCGAACGAGAGCAGCGCCGAGGCCAGCGGCGCGGCGTCGTCGCGGCTGGCCCGCACGGCCGCGCGGTCAGCGGCCAGCTCGGCCAGCTCCTCGTAGCGTGCGCTCAGCGGGCGCAGGGCGGGCAGGAAGAACAGGCCGTCGGCGAGCGCCCGCGCGAGGAATATCCGCAGCGGATCGTGAAGCCGGGCATGGTGTCGCTCGTGGGCCACGACCGCACCGAGCTCGCAATCGCTCAGCGTCGCCACCGTCCCCGTCGAGACGAAGATGCGCGGCCGCAGCAGACCGGCGCAGAAGGCGACCGGCCTGGGATCACCGATCACCGTCACCCCCTGCCCGTCGACCTCGCGGCGCTCCACGATCCGCAGGGCGCCCAGCACGCGCCGGGAGGCGCGAAGCTGGCGCACGGCCGATCGCCCGCTCAACCCCAGCACGGCGAAGGTCAGGACGCCCAGCAGGAGGCTCAGCACGCCCGTCAGGCCGGCGTCAGGAACAAGCACCCGCTGACACGCCTCGAGGAGCGTCGCCGCCGACGGAAGCGCGAGCGAGAACTGGCTCGCGGCAGCGACGAGGCCAAAGCCCACCGCTGCGAGGCCCACGGCTGCCAGGAGCAGCTGCAGGCAGAGAATGGAGCGCGCCTTAGTCACGGCGCGCCAACCGGGTGAGCTTCTGGCGCTGCTTGGGGTCCAGCGCAGCCATCTGGCGCGCGAAGTGCACGAACGCCGCCTCGCCGTACTGCTCGACCACGGCGTCGACCTCCATCTGAGCGCGTTCGCGCAGGTACTCATCGCGCGACAGGCACGCCTCGTAGATGTCGGTGCGCCCGGTCCGTCGGCGGCACAGCATTCCCTTGTCGTCCAGGCGCCGCATGATGGTCATCACCGTGGTGTAGGCCCGCTGCTTGGTGCCCTGGGCGTTCAGCGCGTCGAGGACCGCGCGAACGTTCGCCTCCTCGCGACGCCACACCTCCTCCATGACCTCGGACTCGAGCTCATGCAACGGCGGGGGGAAAGGACGGTCGGCGGCGGGCATCACTACGTATCGTCATAGTAGCCGCGGCAGAGAGCAAGGTCCGCACCCAGCATGATGGGAAGGCAGCGTGAGCCGCGTCCTTGCCAGCCGGCGCCGGCAACCGTCCAAACGCGCACGGACTCACAAGACGGACCACTAGCGATGGGCAACGTCCGGCTGTCCCTCGACGGGTGCCAGCGGGCACATCACCGCGATGCCTGGCCGAGCGCGGACGTCCTGCAGGGTGTCGGGCAGCGGAGCGCGCAACGCCAGGCCGAGCACGACGGCGCCGACGCTGAGCATCAGCGCGCCGAGCGCCGCCGCGCACCGGCGATGGGCGGCAAGCCGCTCGCCGCTCACCGCGAGCACGAAGACCCCGAGCATCCACCACAGGGGGGCGGGGATGAAGTGCAGGCTGATGTGAAAGGCGAAGGCGTCCAAGCCAGTTCCTGGGCGTCCTGATGATCCTGATGATGAGCGGCGAGATGATCATCA
>JBBJOH010000235.1:0-2874 GCA_037720995.1 Thermoleophilaceae bacterium | reverse complement strand
AGTACGGGGTGCGCTGGGAGGTGCTGGCGGCGATCAACGAGATCGAGACCGACTATGGCCGCAACCTCAACGTGTCCTCGGCCGGCGCGCTGGGCTGGATGCAGTTCATCCCGTCGAGCTGGCGGATGTATGGGGTGGATGCCAACAAGGACGGCAAGAAGGATCCGTTCAACCCGGTGGACGCGATCTTCGCCGCGGGGCGCTATCTGAAGGCGGCGGGCTATGAGAAGGACGCCCGCCGGGCGGTGTTTGCCTACAACCACGCGGGCTGGTACGTCGACTCGGTGATGCTCAGGGCCAAGCTGATCGCCGGCGTTCCCGCCGACCTGGTCGGGTCGCTGACCGGGCTGACCGAGGGGCGCTTCCCCGTCGCCGCCCGCGCCCGCTACGCCGACGACCTCCAGGAGAAGGAAGCCACCAAGCGGGTCAAGCGCGGCCAGAACGCGGCCAACGTGGTCTCGTCCGACGAGAACCGGTCGAACATCGACATCTTCGCCAAGAAGGGCTCCCCCGTGGTGGCCACCAACGACGGCCAGGTCAAGGAGATCGGGCAGAGCAAGGAGCGGGGCCGCTACATCGTCCTCCAGGACGTGTACGGCAACCGCTACTCCTACTCGGGCCTGGGCTCGACCGCCAAGTACTACCCGGTGCCCAAGCAGGACGCGACCGACCCCAAGCGCTCCGCCCGCGCGGTCAAGGCCAACGACGACAAGGACCCCAAGCCCACCAAGTCCGCCTCCGCGGGACGCCAGCCGAGCAAGGCCGCGGCCAACCGGCCCAAGCCGAAGAAGCAGGCGGCAGTCGACACGCCAAAGCCCGCCGCCTCGGTGCCGGTCAAGCAGCGCCTGTTCGCCCATCCGGACATGCCCGAGGCCCGCGACAACGGCGGCCTGGACCAGTTGCTGGACTCCAAGGCCGCCAAGGGCAGCGCCTTCGAGACCTACAAGAACTACTTCTCCCGGCCCTTCGGAGCCAACGCCAAGAACGTCCGGCTGAGCCGCCTCAAGAAGGGCTCGCGGGTGATCGGCGGCACGATCCTGGGCCGGGTCGGTGGCAACGAGACGGGCAAGGCCTCGCACCTGCGCTTCGCGATCCGCCCGGCGGGCAAGGGTGCCCCGAAGATCGATCCCAAGCCGATCCTCGATGGCTGGAAGCTGCTGGAGGCCACCGCGGTGTACCGCGCTTCGGGTCGCAACGTGCTGTACGGGGGCGAGGGCGCCGACGGTCTGTCGATCGGCCAGATCATCTTGTTGCCCAAGCCGCTGCTCGAGAAGCGGGTGCTCTCGGACAACCGGATCGAGGTCTATCCCGGAGGGCGGGAGGACATCCGTTCGGGCCAGATCGACCGGCGGGTGCTGGCCACGACGGCCTACCTGGCCGAGTCGGGGCTCCGCCCCAGGGTCTCGAGCCTCAAGTCAGGTCACGGCCTGCTGACCTCCTCGGGCAACGTGTCCCAGCACTCTTCGGGCAACGCGGTCGACATCTCGGCTGTCAACGGCACCCCGATCGCCGGCAACCAGGACCCCGGCGGGGTCACCGACCAGACCGTCAGGCGGCTGATGCGCCTGCAGGGCACGATCACCCCCGACCAGATCATCTCGCTGCTCGATCTGGGCCAGAACACCCTCGCCATGGGCGACCACGCCGACCACATCCACGTCGGCTTCAGGCCCCTGTTTGGCGAGAACAAGAAGCTCGGCCGCCAGGCGCTTGCGGTGCTCAAGCCCGGCCAGTGGTCTGACCTGCTCAAGCAGCTGCGAAAGATCGACAACCCCGTCGTGCCCACCTCGCCTTCGAAGTACTCACTGCCCGCCAAGGGCAAGCGCGCCTCAGACGCCCATCGCGGCGAGTAGCGCTTCAGAGCCCGGCCATCGTCCACGGGCGGCCGGGGGCGCCGGCCCCCGGAAGTCATCACTCTTCGCCTTCGTCCAGCTCGAGTTCGGCTTCCTGCTCGGGCCCGCCGACGGCCGCTTCGTCGTGCGCCAGCCCGGTGAGGAGAAGATCGAGCGCATCCTGGCCCTCGCCACGCTGGCGGCCCCTCAGCGCAGGATGCTCCGGGGGCGAAAGGGCAAGGCCGTGGAGCATGGCGGAGGCCGAGCCGGTGCCCACCTTGCGGGCGACGGTGATCGGGCCCTAACCCTTCGGCGGCGAAGCGGAGGCGGCGGCCTGGCTGGAGGGCCTGCGCGCTTCGGACGATCGCCTGCAGGGGGAGCTGGCCCCCGCCCTCTCCGTGCTCAACCGGGCCCTGCACCTCCACCGCTGCACCCAGGCCGACCACGCCGCCCGCGACGTCTCCCGCGACTCGGCGCTGGTGGTGCGCGTGGGCTACGGCGCGGGTGAGGCGGTTGCGCAAGGGCGCTTCGGCGAGGGCTGGGAGCTTCCCCGGCGGGCCGCCAAGGTCCGGCGCTCGATGGAGGCGCCCGACGAGCGCTTCGCCTCCCTGCTCGGCGGGCGCGAGGCGCCGCTGGCCTGCGAGGAGCTGGTGCTGCGGGCGCGGGCCGACCTCCACGCCCACCGCCATCGCGAGGCCGCACTGCAGGCCCGGATCGCGCTCGAGAGCCTGCTGGCCGAGCTGCCGGGGATCCCCGAGACGCGCCGCACGGCCCTCGACGCGGACCGCTCGCCGGTGGGCACCGCCGCGAATACGGCGCTGCGGGGCCAGCTGGACGCGGCGTCCCGGGAGGCGGTGGCAGGGGCCCTGGGGCGCATGGAGGCAGCCCTGAGAGCGCACCGCCTGGGCTCGGCCGGCTGACCAGCGAAGATATCTGGCCGAGCAACAACTTCTTCATTCCCGGCCCGCCTCGGCAGCCTACGGTGCGTCTACATCCCGTCGAGCCATCGGCGGGCAACTTTGGCCATCGGGCGATAGGAGAC
>JBBJOH010000234.1:0-2884 GCA_037720995.1 Thermoleophilaceae bacterium | reverse complement strand
CAGGAGGAGACCGGCCGCGAAGCAGGTGGTGCGGGCGATCCCCACGTCCCACTCCGAACCGCCGGCCCGCACCAGCGGCGCCAGGACGCCGTTCGCCTGGATGCTTCCCGGGCGGAAGGGCCACGGATCCGAGCCGAGCTCGGGCAGCGTCACGGCCACGATCGCCAGCAACACGCCCACCAGGGCCAGCATGCCCTCGCGGGAGAGCGTCCCCGCGAGCCCCAGGCGCCGCATCACGCGGCGGCCGGTTCGCGCCCGCGCCTGTGCACGCCGTCGTCGCGCCGGGTCCACGTGAGCTGCCCCGCCGCCACGGCCAGCACGACCCAGGTCAGCGGGTCCTCCAGGAAGCCGGAATAGAACAGGGCGTGCACGAACAGCGCGAGCAGGCAGGCGCCCAGGGCAAGCCCGAGGCCGGGCTCCAGGCGCCAGACGCCGAGAATCGCCCGGGCGCCCCCGATTAGCAGCCACGCGTAGGCGGCCAGCCCGATCACCCCCAGCTCCGCGGCGACCGTGAGCGGGGTGGCGTGGGAGACGAAGTTGGGCGTCGGGCGATCGCGACCCGACAGCCGGCGGCTGGCCTGGGCCTGGTTGCCGATCCCCACGCCGATCACCGGCTCTTCCTTGATCACCCGCGCGGTGTCCTGGATCCGCTGGGTGCGGTCGCTGGTCTCCCGGCGCAGGGACTCGCCCCGGATCTCGACCGAGGCCAGGAAGCCCACGACCAGCAACAGCACGACCGCGAGCCCCCCGAACACCAGCTTGCGCACCTGCGGTCCGCCGGTGGCGAAGGCCACGGCCAACGTCACGCTCACCAGCGCGACCATGCTCGATTGCGAATAGGAGAAGAACAGCCCCAGCCACAGGACCACGAGCAGCCCGATGCCCAGGCGCAGGTCGATCCGCTGCAGCGCCAGGCAGACCAGCAGCACGGCCATGGCCAGCACCACGTGGCGGCCGTAGAGGCTGGGGTCCCCGAACAGGGAGGTGACGCGGAAGAAGCTCGAGTTGGCGTTCGACACCTCCAGGTTGGGGGCGAAGAAGAACAGGTTGCGCGTGACCGCCTGGTAGAGCCCGATGACGGCGAACAGGGCGCCCAGGCCGATCGCGGCCCGGGCCATCGTCCGGGGCGCCCAGTCGGGAAACGGCGATCGCGCCAGCACCGCAAGCAGCAGCGCGAAGGGGACCGTGAAGTAGGCGAGCAGCTCCACGGCCGGCTGCAGCTCGTCGGCCCACACCAGCGACAGGCAGGCCAAGCCGGCGAAGGCCGCGGCGGGCAGGGCCACCACCGGGGGAAGCGCGCGGACCGCCGCCTGACCCGACCGGGAGCCAAGGGAGCGCCAGATCATCGCCAGCACCGCGGCGGCGAGCACGAAGTAGAGCGGCAGCAGGCGACCCAGCTGGCCGTTGGTGGCGATGCTGAGCGGAAAGCCGCCGCTCGACTGGAACGAGATGGGAGGGCGAAGGGGGGCGGCCACGAGCACGATCACCGGCACCCATCCCGGCCGCGCCACCATCAGCGCCGCGGCCACGGCGAGGGCGCCGAGGGCGAAGACGGCCGCCACCACTCCGGCCGGGGAGGCCAGGCGATCGAGCGCCCCACCTCCGTTCGCAGAGCCCAGCAGAGCCGCCTCTCCCAGCGAGAGCACGACCAGGCCGCCGAGCACCATCAGCCGTCCGCGGCCGGCCAGCAGCAACACGGCGCCCGCGGCGGCAAGGACGGCTCCGAGGTGGGCTAGGTCAGGGTGTTCCACGCATCGCGGCAGGGTATGCGGTGGCCCCGCCGTCTACTGAACCGGCATGGATGCCGGTTCAGTCAGGGGCATCCGGTACGGGCAGGGGCCTGTTCAGTCGAGGGCATCCGGTAACGGGCAGGGGCCTGTCAGTCGAGAACATCGTTGTATTCGTCGGCGGCCTCGCGGATCCCCTCGCCGCGCGCCGGCCACAGCTCCTGGCGCACGTGCAGCGCATAGCGGCGGGGATCGTGGCCGGGCGCGACCACCGCGACCGCCGTCAGCACCGCGTAGAACCAGGCCCCCAGGGCACGAGCCGCGTAGCGCTCGAGCGAGCCGTGGTGCTTGGCCATGTAGCGATCGCGGTTGCGGTGGAACTCGACGATCCGCCGCCGCGCCGCCTCGGTGTCGGTGCCCAGCTGGTCGTGATGCACGGCCCGGGCCCCGGGGACGAACAGGATTCGCCAGCCGGCGTCGTGCAGGCGCTTGCAGAAGTCGGTCTCGTCCGAGTAGACGAAGAAGTCGGGATCCAGGTAGCCGACCTGCTCGGCGGCCACGCTGCGCACGATCATGGCGCTGGACTGGGACCAACCCACCTCGCGGGTGGCAGAGCCCCGGCTCTGAACGGTGTAGCGGCGGTGCATGAACAGCGCGCCGGCGAGCGACACGCTCAAGCCGGGCAGCCGCCAGGCGCAGGCGGTCTCCACGCCCTGGCTCGTCAGCAGTCGGGCCCCGGCCGCCCCGGCGTCCGGATGCGCGTCCATCGCCCCCACCAGAGCGCCGACGGCGCTCTCGCACAGCTCCGAGTCCTCGTTGAGCAGCACGCAATAGCGCCCGGCGGCCTCCCGCAGCAGGGTCGAGTCGTTCTCGGCCTTGCCGGTGCGCCGGTCCCGGGCGATCAGCCGCACCGACGGCCATTGGTCGCGCACCATCTCCGCCGAGCCGTCGTCCGAGCGGTTGTCGAGCACCAGGATCTCGTGCTCCAGCCCGGCCGGGTGCGTCCGCTCGATCGCGGCCAGGCACGCGCGCAGGTACTCGCGGCCGTTGGTGTTCACCACGCAGTAGGAGAGCTCCACGGCGGTGGTCAACTCCCCCCGGCCGCCGCGCGCTCGAGCACCACGCGCAGCTGCTCGGCCAGGTCACGACGGTCGAAT
>JBBJOH010000233.1:0-2886 GCA_037720995.1 Thermoleophilaceae bacterium | reverse complement strand
CCCGAGTACATCTCCGGGCACAGCACGTTCAGCGCCGCCGGCGCCGAGGTGCTCAAGCGCTTCACCCGCAGCGACGAGTTCGGGGGCTCGGTCACGCTGCCGGCCGGCGGCTCGCGGGTCGAGCCCCAAAGCGTTCCCGCTCGCGACGTGACCCTGCGCTGGGCCACCTTCTCGGACGCCGCCGACCAGGCGGGCGTCTCGCGCCGCTACGGGGGGATCCACTTCGAGCAGGGCGACATCGACAGCCGCACGATCGGGCGACGGATCGGCGCGCAGGCCTGGGACCGCGCCCAGGCCTACTTCCGCGGCGACGTCTAGACCGCCCCGGGGACGGTCGGCCGCCGGACTCCGGCCTAGAGACCCGCCCGTCTGACGTAGGTGCGAAGCAGCCGCCTGCTCCGGAGCGCTCGCGTCGATGCCACCCCGACGTAGCGCACCTTTCCCTTGCGGACGCCGATTATCCGCCGGCCGCGGCGGCTGGCGCGGTAGACAGTCTTAGACACCCGGCGCAGGCCGCGAAAGGTGCGCTTTGCCTTGCGGAGGCTAACCCCGGGCTTGACGCCGCGGTTGCCGTAGGAGCGAGCGGTGGCGGTGAGCAGCTCCACCTTTGAGCCCCTGCCGAACACGGCGGTCACACGGCCCTTGCTGGACTTGACGCAGTAGCGGTAACGCCGCGAGGTCCGGTTTGGCGCGGCCACGGTCGCCAGCCGCGGTGAAGCGCCCAACCGCTTGCGAGTGAGGCCGAGCTTGATCCGCCCGATGCCCCTGGAGCCGATGGACGAGTGCCGCGCCAGACACGACCTGGCGCGGGAGGGGGCGCCAACCCGGCGCAGAGCCAGGCCGCTCGGATCGAGCCCGGCCGAGCCGGCGCAGGCGAGCCTGCCCGGTGCCGCGGCGAAGGCTTGGGTCACGCAGGTCCCGAGCGCCCGTTGCCCGTAGGCGTTGGGATGAAAGGCCTCCTGCAGCTCGCCCTGCTGGATCGTGCTTGCGCCCAGGAACCGGCCCCACTCGGCGCCGGCCGCGCTGGGCCGGGCGAAGGGCGTGGATTGGGCTGCGGTCTTCGAGCAGAACTCATGACCCTGAAAGGCGTCGATCAGGTCGAGGGTCTCGACGCCGCGGGAGTCCGCAGCCGCCTTGGCCACCGCGCCGATCTGGGGAGCGGCGCGGTCGCGCGCCCAGTTGGAGTCCTGGTCATAGAACGGGCAGCCGTTGACTGTGCGCTCGGCGCCCGCCTCGGGGTACCGGTTCTCAGCGGCACGCGGCGCCACCGACGGGTAGGTCTGCAGGATCAGGCGGTAGTCGCCCCTGGCGTAGCCGGCCTGGCCCATCACGGTGCGGATCTCGTCGATTGCCTTGCCCACGTCGGTCACGACCTTGGGCTTGAGCGAGTCGATCTTGGCCTGCTGCGAAGGCTCACACGGACCCGTCCTGGTCGCGTAGGCCTGGAGGCAGGCGGCGATGATGCTGGCAAAGCCCAGGTCGTTTCCCCCGATCGACAGCATGATCAGCTTCACGTTCTTGGCCCGGGCGACGGGCAGCAGCTTGTCGGCCTGGGGCGGCTCGCCGTTCTGGCCCATACCCCCCTGCGAGGCCCGGAAGATGTTCTTGGTCTGGCCGCCCGAGCACGACAGGTCGATGCGCTCGGCCACCGGCAGGCTGGCGCTCTTGATCTCGGCGACGTCCGAGCGGTGACAGCCCCCGTCCTGGGTGCCAGGCTCGTACACCCTGGTCTTGTCCACCTGGCAGCTGGGTCCGGCCGGCTGGCACGCGCGGTCGGTGCCGTCCTTATCGCCGGCCGGCGAGAGCGAGTTGCCGTTGAAGCGTCCCGCCTCGCCGGAGATGTAGGAGTCCCCTAGCGAGACGGCCGCCGTAGTGGGCGAGGAGGGCCCCGCCCAGGCGGCGGGAACGAGCACCAGCGTGAGGGTCAACGCCCCAAGGGCAGCTGTGAAGCGCATGTGAAAAGACGGTACTCGCGCTTTTGGCCCGGGGCGCCGGTAGCGGCCCCGGGGCCCTTATGGCCCTCGTGCGGGTCCTAGGGCGCCTTGCGACCGAGGTACTTGAAGAACGTGAAGTACGCCGGCCGGGGCGTGCCGCTCTTCGAGATCAGGGCGGAGTCGAAAGCCCTGCTGGTGGGTGCGGCACGCCAGTGGTAGATGTACATCGACTTGATCCGCCGGGACACGCGCGGGTACTTGGTCATCGTGTACTTCATCGCCCTGTTCTGACGCGACAGGGACGGCCTGTAGAAGCGACCGAACACGTTGATCGGACCGACCTCGGTCACGTACACCGAGCCCCTCTTGGTGTCCTTGAGGAACTTGCGCGTGAACTTGGTCTGGAACTTGTTGACGTCCGGGTAGGCGATCAGGCCCCACTTGTGGGCGCCGCCGCCGATCGTCTTCTTGAATGTCTTCAGCCACTTGGCGTCGAACTTGCTGCCGTTGGCGCGGAAGTCGCCGGTCAGCACTGTGCACTTGCGTCTGCACTCCTTGCGGAGCATCAGGTAGAACTGGCCGGTCCGCTTGGGGTTGCGCCCGGTCGGCTGGGCCAGCGGGTAGTTCTGCTCGTTCCAGGTGGAGAACTTCTTGATCCACGGGTACCGCTTGCGGAAGCGACGGAAGTCCGACCTAAAGCCGCTCACCGTCGGTAGGCGCTTGGCGGCGCACCTCGCGCTGCACGAGGAGGTGCGGTAGAAGGACACCAGCACGTCGATCTTCTGGGCACGGGCCTGCCGCAGGAAGGCGTCCTGGCGGGCAAGCAGCTTGCCGCCCTTGCGTACCTGGTCGTAGGAGATGGCGGTGCGCAGGCGCTTGAGCCCTGACTTCTGGAATCGGGGATCGGACAGGGTCGAGAGATCCTGGTCGGCCAGGCCGAAGGCCGGCTTGG
>JBBJOH010000016.1:0-10981 GCA_037720995.1 Thermoleophilaceae bacterium | reverse complement strand
GACGAACTCGACCGGGTTGCGCACGTAGGTGCCCATCACCGCCTCGGACTCCCACTCCTGGAGCTGTCTCAGGCTCACGGCCATAGCTTGGTCCCGATTCCCTCGTCGGTGAACAGCTCCAGCAGCAGCGCGTGCGGTCGCCGGCCGTCGATGATGTAGGCGTTGCGCGCCCCGCCCTCCAGAGCCTGGACGCAGGCCTCGAGCTTGGGCCGCATCCCGCCCGAGACGCCCGGCAGCGCCGCCCGCACCTCCGCGGCCGTGCTCTGTGAGATGCGCGACTCCGGGTCGGCGGGGTCCCGCAGCCAGCCGATCACATCGGTCAGGAAGATGCACTTGTACGCGCCCAGCGCGCTGGCCACAGCGGCGGCCGCGGCGTCGGCGTTGACGTTGTAGGACTGCCCCTCGGCGTCGGCCCCCACCGAGGCGATCACCGGGATGTAGTCCGCGGCGATGTGGTTGAGCACATCGGCGTTCACCCGCTCGATCTCGCCCACGAAGCCGATGTCGCGGTCCCCCGCGGCAAGCTGCTTCTTGACACAGAAGAGCATCCCGTCGTCGCCGCACAGCCCCACCGCGGGCTGTCCGTGGCGGCCCAGCAGCAGGACGATGTCCTTGTTCTGCTTGCCGACCAGCACCATCTTGACCACCTCCACCGTGGCCTCGTCGGACACGCGCAGGCCATCCACGAACTCGACGGGCATCCCCAGCCGCTCCATGTAGCCGGTGATCGCCGGACCGCCGCCGTGCACCACCACGGGGTTCAGCCCCACGTACTTGAGCAGCACCACGTCGCGGGCGAACTCCTCCCGCAGGAGGGGGTCGGTCATGGCCGCGCCGCCGTACTTGATCACCACGGTGCGCCCGTGGAAGTCGCGGATGTAGGGCAGCGCCTCGAGGAGGGTCTCTACGTCGCGCACTGGTGGGCCTCCGGGGTCATGACGTGTAGTCGGCGTTGATGCTCACGTACTCGTGGGTCAGGTCGCTGAAGAACACCTCGGCCTCGCCGCCGTCGCCCGGCACGCCGATCTCGAAGTCGATCTCGGGCGCGGCGAACGAGGCCTCCACCGCCGCCCATTCGGCCGGATAGGCGAGCTCCACCATCTCCCCCTCCGAGACGATCGCGAGCCCGTCGACGGCGAGATCGACATTGAACGGCGCGCGCCCGGCCAGGCCCTGGCCCACGGCCTGCAGGATGCGGCCGAAGTTGGGGTCCGATCCGGCCAGCGCGGTCTTCACCAGCGGCGAGTTGGCCACCGCGCGCGCCACGGGCCCGACCGAATCGCGGTCGCCGCGCACGACCGCCCTTCCCACGCGCGAGGCGCCCTCGCCGTCGGCCACGATCTCCAGGGCCAGCTGGCGCAGCAGCGCATCCAGCGCCTCTCCCAGCGCCAGCTCGTCGGGCGACTCGGGCGCCACCTGCACGCCCGACGCGCCGCTGGCGATGACGAACACGGCGTCGTTGGTGGATAGCTGCCCGTCCACCGAGATGCGGTCGAAGCTGCGCTTTACGCACACGCCCGTCAGCAGCTCCACGGTCTCGGGCGCCAGCGCGGCGTCGGTCTGCACGAAGCAGAGCATCGTGGCAAAGGACGGCGAGATCATGCCGCCCCCCTTGGCCTGTGCCGCCAGTCGCACGCTTGGGCCGGAGGGCAGCGCCAGCTGAAGGCAGGCCCGCTTGGGACCGGCGTCGGTGGTCAGGATGCTCTCCGAGAACGCCTGGGCGTTGGGACCCAGCGCCTCTGCGGCGTGCCGGATCCCGGACACCACCTTGTCGCGCGACAGCTCGCGGGCGATCACGCCCGTCGAGGCCACGGCAACCAGGGCCGGATCCAGGTCCAGCGCCTGGGCCGCGGCGGCCTGCTGGGCCCGCGCGGTGGCCAGGCCGCGCTCGCCGTCGGACACGTTGGCGTTGCCCGAGTTCACGGTCACCGCCCGCAGGGCCGAGAGGTTCGCCTCGCGGCACACCGTTACGGGGGCGGCCACGAGCGCGTTGGTGGTGAAGCGGGCCGCCGAGGTCGTGTGCTCGCGCTCGGAGTAGATCAGCCCCACGTCCTCTCCCTCGGGCTTGATCCCGGCCGCCACCCCGCCCGCGGAGAAGCCCTCGGGCAGCGTGGTCGGGGCCAGCTCGGTCACGCGCCCGGGACGGTCGACCCAGCGCGAGCGGAAGAAGGTCTGCTCACTCACGACAGACCCTCCGTCTCGTCCAGCCCGAGCATCAGGTTCAGGTCCTGCACCGCCTGCCCGGCGGCGCCCTTCCACAGGTTGTCGATCGCCGACTCCACCAGCACGCGATTGCCGGTCACGGTGCCGTAGACGCGAGCGCGGTTGGTGGCCCGCACGTCGGCAGTGCGCGGCGGGGCGTCCACGACCTCGACGAAGGGCTCGCCGGCGTAGGCGTCCTCGAGCAGCGCGCGCACGTCCTCGCGCGTCAGGTCGGTGTCTGTGGCGGCGTAGCAGGAGGCCAACAGCCCCTGGTCCACCGGGATCAGGTGGGGGACGAAGGTGATGCCGATACCCGCCGGCAGCTCCTGCTCCAGCTCGGCGCTGTGGCGGTGGCCCTCGGTCTTGTAGGCGTTCACGTTGTCGGCCGCCGACACGTAGTGGGTCTCCCGGGTGGCCTCGCGCCCCGCCCCCGACAAACCCGTCTTGATGTCCACGACAGCGTCGCGCAGGTGCTCTCGCAGCGGCCACAGACCCAGGAGCGCGGCGGTGGAGTTGCACCCCGGCCCGGCCACCAGGTCCGCCTCGCGGATCTCCTCGCGGTGGCCGTTGATCTCGGGCAGCCCGTAGACCGCCTCGCCCAGCAGCTCGGGCGCCTCGTGCGGCTGGTACCAGTGCTCGTAGCGCTGGCGGTCGAGGCGGAAGTCCGCCGACAGGTCGACAACCTTCAGGCCGCGCGCGCGCAGCTCCCGGACGGCGCCGGCGGCGGCCTTGTGGGGATAGGCCACCAGGGCGGCGTCGGCCACGTCGGCCACACGGTCGGGGTCGAACTCATCCATGGTCAGGGCGATCCGGTGGATCGGGTACAGCTCGTCGTGGCGCCGGCCGGCGTCGTTGCGCGCCGTGACGGCAGTCAGCTCCAGCGCGGGGTGGCGCTGCACGATGCCGGCGCCCAGCGCGCCGCCGTAGCCGGCGGCCCCGATGACCGCCACTCGCCTAGCCACGCAGCCGCCCTCCCATTCCGGCCAGGGCCTGCTCGATAGCGCTGCGCGGCGCGGCCACCTCCGACTCGGTCAGGGTGCGGTCGGGCGCGCGGAACTCCAGCCGCAGGGCCAGCGACCGATTGCCCTCCCCCAGCTGCTGGCCCTCGTACACGTCGAACACCTCGGCGCGGGCCAGCAGCGGGCCGCCCGCCTCGAGCACGGCCATGCGGATCGCTGCGGCCTCGACGCCGGCCGGTGCGAGCACGGCGATGTCCTGGAGCACGGCGGGGAAGCTGGTCACGTCGACGAAAGCCTCCGCCTCAGCTGCCAGCACCGCGAGGGCGTCGAAGTCCAGCTCGAAGGCCACACCGGCCTCCACATCCCAGGCGCGCGCGACCAGGGGATGGAGCTCGCCGATCCAGCCGAGCGGGTTCGTCCCGGCCATGATGTCCGCGCTCTTGCCTGGATGAAGGAAGGGCCTGGTGGCACGCGGCGTCTCCAGGCGCACGTTTGCGACCGCACCCACGGCCTCCACCAGCCCCTTCGCCGCGTAGAAGTCAGCCGGCGCGGAAGGGCTGCGCCAACCGCTCGTGGTGCCAGGGGTCAGCAGTACTGCGAGGTGATGAGCCTCCTCGGCGGGCAGGGCGCCGTGGGGGCTGCCCTCGGGTGCCGTCAGGTCGCCACTGGGGCGGTACACGTGCTGGGACTCGAACAGGGCCAGCGCCCCGGTGCCCCGAGCGGTGTTGTCGCGCGCGGCGTCCAGCAGCCCGGACAGCAGGAGCGGCCGCATCACGCTCTGGTCCTCGCTCAGCGGGTTGTCCAGGGCCAGCGTGGGCTCGTCGCCCAGCCGCAGCGCCTGAAGCGTGGCCGGCGCGGTGAAGCTCCAGCCCACGATCTCGTCCAGCCCGCGGTCGCGCAGCGCGTCCTCGGTCCGGCGGCGCAGCCGCTGGCGGGGCGTCAGCCGGCCGACCGCGTTCTTGCGCGCGGGCAGGGTCACGGGCAGCTTGTCCAGCCCGTGGGTGCGCGCCACCTCCTCCAGGAGGTCGGCCTCGCGCTGCACGTCGGCGTCGCGCCAGTAGGGCACGGTCACGTCCAGCACCCCGTCGCCACGCTGCACCGCGCAGCCCAGCGACTCCAGCCGGCCCACCACCTCGTCCTCGCAGATGGCCTTGCCCAGCAGCTTGAGCACGCGCTCCGCGCGCAGCTGCACGACCCGCGGCTCCATAGGGGCGGGGTACACGTCGATCGGCTCGGGGACCAGCCGCGCGCCGCACAACTCCACCATCAGCCGCGCCGTCAGCCGCTGCGCGGCCAGCGCGTTCTCGGGGTGCAGCTGCTTCTCGAACCGTGTCGAGGCCTCCGAGCGCAGGTTCAGCGCCTTCGACGTCCTGAGGATGTTGGTGCCCACCCAGGTGGCGGCCTCCATGAGCACGCGCGTGGTGGAGTCCGAGACCTCGGAGATCTGGCCGCCCATGATCCCGGCCACGCCCGATGGGCCCTGGGCGTCGCAGACCAGCGCCATGTCGGGCGTGAACGTGCGCTCGACGCCGTCCAGGGTGACCATGGCCTCCCCCTCTCGCGCCCGTCGCACCTCGATCCGGCCGCCGCGCACCTGATCCAGGTCGAAGGCGTGCATGGGCTGGCCCGTAGCCAGCATCACGTAGTTGGTGATGTCCACCACGTTGGAGATCGGCCGCTGACCCGCCGCGGTCAGCCGCTGGCGCAGCCAGGCCGGCGAAGGGCCGATGGTCACGTCCTCGAACACGCGGCCGGTGAAGCGCAGGCACACATCGGGGTCCGTGATCTCTATGTTCACGTGGTCGGCGGTGGTGTCGCCACCGGAGGCGATGGCGTCCGTCTCGGTCGGGTCGGCCGACAGCTCCGCGCCGGTCGCGGCGTGCACCTCGCGCGCGATGCCGTACACCGACAGGCAGTCGGGCCGGTTCGGGGTGATCTCCAGCTCGAGCACCTCGTCGGCCAGCGGCAGGTGCTTGGCCAGCGGCGCGCCGGTCGGCAGCGAGTCGTCCAGGACCATGATCCCGGCGTGGTCGCCGCCGATGCCCAGCTCGTCCTCGGCGCAGATCATGCCGCTCGACTTCACGCCGCGCAGCTTGGCTTCGCCCAGCGTGGTGCCCTCGGGCATGACCGCGCCCGGCAGCGCCACAGCCACGGTCTGGCCGGTGGCCACGTTGGGGGCGCCGCAGACGATGGTGCGCGGGTGGGCGGGGCCGGATCCGTCGTCCACCTCACACACCTTCAGCCGATCGGCACCCGGGTGCTGCTCGCAGGCCAGCACCTTGCCCACCACGAACCCGGCGGGGTCCCCCACACCCACGTGCTCGATCCGCTCCAGCTCGGTTCCCGTCAAGTCCAGCCGGTCGCCGATGCCGGCCGCGTCCAGGTCGGCGGGGTCGCAGTACTCGCGCAGCCATGTCAGCGGCACCCTCATCAGGCTCCGAACTGCTCCAGGAAGCGCACGTCGTTCTCGTAGAACATCCGCAGGTCGGGCACGGAGTGGCGCAGCATCGCGATCCGCTCGATGCCCATGCCGAACGCGAAGCCCTGCACGCGCTCGGGGTCATAGCCGTTGTCGGCCACGAAGCCCAGCACGTTGGGATCGACCATGCCCGAGCCCAGGATCTCGATCCAGCCCGAGCCCTTGCACAACGAGCAGCGCTGGGCGCCCACGTGCCCGGTCCCCCGGCACTCGAAGCAGCTCACGTCGACCTCCACCGACGGCTCGGTGAACGGGAAGTAGTGGGGGCGCAGTCGGATGTCGCGGTCGGGGCCGAACATGGCCCGCGCGAACTCGAGCAGCACGCCCTGGAGGTCTGCGAGCGTGATGTCCTCGTCGATGGCCAGCCCCTCGACCTGGTGGAACATGGGCGTGTGGGTGGCGTCGTTGTCGCGCCGGTAGGCCTTGCCCGGCACCACGAGGTAGATCGGCGGCTCCTGCGCCTCCATCGAGCGCACCTGCATCGGCGATGTGTGGGTACGCAGGAGAACGTCCTCACTGAAATAGAACGTGTCGGCCAGCATCCGCGCCGGGTGATCGGGCGGGTGATTCAGCGCGGTGAAGTTGTAGTAGTCGAACTCCACCTCGGGGCCCTCGGCCACCGAGAAGCCCAGGCCCAGGAACACATCCTCGATCTCGCGTCGCGTCTGGGTGATCAGGTGCAGGTGGCCGGTGTGCGCGGGCGGGTCGCCCGGAAGGGTCACGTCGATGGCGTCCTCCTTCAGGTGCTCGTCCAGCTCGGCTGCCTCCAGCGAAGCGGTGCGCCCGGCTAGCCGGGCCTCCAGCGCGGTCTTGACCTGGTTGCCGCCCTTGCCCACCGGCCCGCGCTGCTCGGGCGGCAGGTCCTTGATGGAGCGCAGCATGGTGGTCAGCTCGGCCTTGCGGCCCAGCAGCCGCACCCGCAGCTCCTCCAGCTCGGCGGCCGTGCCGGCGGCGGCGATCGCCGCCTCACCCTCCTCGCGGATCTCGGCCAGCCGGGCGGGGGCGTCAGGCATCGGCGGCCATCCTATTTCCGGCGGTGGGGGCGATGCCCGACCGGCCGTCCGGCGAGCGCAGCACCGAGGCTCCCAGCTCGTACAGGGCGATGGTGGCTGCCATGGCCGCATTCAGCGACTCGGGGCCGTCCGCGCGGAGGGGTATCCGGGCGCGCACGTCGACCCCTTCGGCGACCTCGGCCGGCAGCCCTTCCCGCTCGGCGCCCACCAGCAGCACGGCGGGGCCCTCCAGCACGGCCGACGCCTCGGCCAGCGTGTCGGGCGCGGTCGCGTCCAGCGCGATCGTGGTGCCCTGAAGCTCACGCCACGAGGCCTTGGCCGGCGGGCGGGCGAACAGCGAGCCCATGCTGGCCCGCACCGCCTTGGGCCCGAACGGATCGGCGCTCCCCGGCCCCAGCACCACCGGCCCGTCGCTCAGGGCGTGGGCCGAGCGCAGGACCGACCCCACGTTGCCCGGATCGGCAACCCCGTGCAGGTAGACCGACAGCCGCCCCCCCGGCTCGGAGAAGCGCTTGCGGTACACCCCGATCACCCGGCTCCCGGAGCCCAGCGAGCTGACCCGGTCGAGCAGCTCGGGCTCGACGTCCTGCCCCGACCACAGCAGCACCTCGGGCTCCCACCCGTTCGCCGCCGCGGCCACGATCAGGTCCTCGCCCTCGGCCGAGAACAGCCCCAGCTGGTCGCGCTCGCGCTTGCGCTGGAGGCGGCGGATCAGCTTGAGCTGTGAGTTGTCGGATGCGGTGATCATTTTGATTCCCAGCGGACCGATTCGGCATCGTGCCGAATCGGTGGACGGCAGGCCCCAGAACGACGACGGGCGCCTCGTAAGGCGCCCGGGAAGTGCTGCGGTGGCCGTTTGCCGTTCTAGGCAGCGGCCGCCTCCCGGGCGGTCTCGGTGAAACGTCGGAAGGTGTCCTTGTCGTTCACGGCGATGTCGGCCAGCACCTTGCGGTCGAGCTCGACCCCGGCCAGCTTGAGCCCGTGCATGAACGTGCCGTAGCTCATCCCCTCCTGGCGGGCGGCGGCGTTGATCCGGGTGATCCACAGCCGGCGGAAGTCGCGCTTGCGGTTGCGCCGGTCACGATAGGCGTAGGTGTCGGCCTTGAGCAGCGTCTCCTTGGCCCGCTTGTAGCTGGAGTGACGCTGGCCGCGGTAGCCCTTGGCCCGCTCCAGGGTGGCCCGGCGCTTCTTGCGCGCGTGGACTGAGCGCTTGACGCGGGCCATCAGCGCAGCAGGTCCTTCACGCGCGGCCGGTCGGGCTTGGCGATGATGACCGGCCGTCCCAGCCGGCGCTTGCGCCCCGGGCTCTTCTTCTCGAGGATGTGGCTGGTCATGGCGTGACGGCCCCGGATCTTCCCGGAGGCGGTCTTCTTGAAGCGCTTCTTCGCGCCGGAGTGGCTCTTCATCTTCGGCATGGCGACGGCCTATTGAAGCAGACGATCGTCAGGCGTCGGCCGCCGGCGCGGCCTGCGCTTGCGCGCCTCCATCGACCTGGGCGCCGCCCTCGGCGTCCTGGGCCTTCTTGGGCGCGGGCGAGAGCAGCATCGTCATGTTGCGGCCGTCCTGAATCGGGCGCTGGTCGATCACGCCGAGCTCGGACACGTCCTCGGCCAGGCGCATGAGCAGCGCGACCCCGCGCTCGGGATGGGTCTGCTCGCGACCGCGGAACATGATCGTGACCTTCACGCGGTCGTCGCCGTTGAGGAAGCGGACCACGTGGCCCTTCTTGGTCTCGTAGTCGTTGTCCGCGATCTTGGGCCGGAGCTTGATCTCGCGCACGTTGACCTGCTTCTGGTGCTTGCGGGCCTGCTTGGCCTTCTGCTCCTGCTCGTACTTGTACTTCGAGTAGTCGAGCACGCGACAGACGGGAGGCTTGGCCTCGGCCGCGACCTCCACCAGATCGAGGTCGCGTTCGCGGGCGTAGACCAGCGCCTCGTCGATGGACACGACGCCGATCTGGTTGCCGTCATCTCCGACCAGGCGCACCTCGCGCACGCGGATGCGGTCGTTGATCCGGGTGTCGTCCCTGTCGGGCGGGCGCCGGTCGAATCTACGCGGGACCGGCACTAGTGACGCTGGGTGGGGCTAGACGGCAAGAAGAGAAGGCGAGTCGGGTGAGAGCACGGGAGCGTCAGGAGCGGCTGCGCATGGTGTTGGTGCTCTGCATTCGCGAGAAAGTATAGCGCGGTGGCGCGACGGTCCAAACGGCACCCGATCAGGTTCGCGATCGGACCTCTCCCGCCACCTGCTCGGCGAACACGGCCACCGGCGACGCCCCGCGGTCGCCCTCGCCGTGACGCCGGACCGACACCTCGCCGTTCTCGGCTTCGCGATCCCCTAGAACCAGCAGGTAGGGAACCTTGCGCAGCTCGCCCTCGCGGATCTTGCGACCGACCGACTCGGCGCGGGCGTCGATCTCGACCCGCAGGCCGGCATCCCCCAGCTGCACGGCCACCCGCTGGGCGTGCTCGGTGTGGCGGTCGGCGATCGGCAGCACCAGCGCCTGGACCGGCGCCAGCCAGAGTGGGAACTCGCCCGCGTAGTGCTCGATCAGGATGCCGATGAAGCGCTCGAAGGAGCCCATCAGCGCCCGGTGGATCATCACCGGGCGATGCTCCTCGTTGTCGGCGCCCGTGTAGCCCAGCTCGAAGCGCTCGGGCATCGAGTAGTCCAGCTGCACGGTGCCCAGCTGCCAGGAGCGGCCGATGGAGTCGGTCATGTGCAGGTCGATCTTGGGGCCGTAGAAGGCCCCGTCGCCCTCGTTGAGCTCGAACTCCAGCCCCTCCTCGTGCAGGGCTGCGTCCAGAGCACCCTCGGCGCGGTCCCACATCTCGTCGCTGCCCACCCGCTTGTCGGGGCGGGTGGACAGCTCCAGGCGAGGCTCGAAGCCGAACACGTCGTAGATGTGGAAGCCGAAGGCCAGGCAGGCCTTGACCTCGTCCTTGACCTGGTCCTCGGTGCAGAAGATGTGGGCGTCGTCCTGGGTGATGTGGCGCACGCGCAGGAGGCCGTGCAGCGTGCCGCTGGGCTCGTGGCGATGCACCAGGCCGGCCTCGGAGTAGCGGATCGGCAAGTCGCGGTAGGAGCGGCGCTCGGAGTTGTAGATCTGGATGTGGGCCGGGCAGTTCATGGGCTTCAGCCCCATCTCCCGGTTCTCCACCTCGGTGAAGTACATCTTGTCGCGGTAGGTGTCCCAGTGGCCCGACTGCTTCCACAGGTCCACGTCGTAGAGGATCGGCGTGCGCACCTCGCGGTAGCCGCGGGCGGCGTTCTCGGCTCGCCAGAAGTCGGTCAGCTGCGCCCAGACGACGGCTCCGTTCGGCTGCCAGAAGGGAGACCCCGGCGATACGTCGCTGAGCAGGAACAGGTTCAGCTCCCGGCCCAGCTTGCGGTGATCGCGCTTGCGCGCCTCCTCCAGGCGCTCGACGTGGGCGCCGAGGTCGTCCTTGGACAGAAACGCAGTTCCGTAGATCCGGGTGAGCATCTGGCGGTCGGAGTCGCCGCGCCAGTAGGCCCCGGCGACGCTGGTCAGCTTGAACGCCTTGATCGCCTTGGTCGACGGGGTGTGCGGGCCCCGACAGAGGTCGGTGAAGGGTCCGTTGCGGTAGAGCGAGACGGTCTGAAGGGGGCGGGCGGGATCGGCGTTTCGGACCAGGTCCTCGATCAGCTCGACCTTGTAGTCCTGCCCTTCGGAGCGGAAGCGCTCGATCGCATCGTCCACGGAGATGTCCGAGCGCTCGAAGCGCTCGTCGGCCTTGACGTGCTCGCGCATCTTGGCCTCGATGCGGTCGAAGTCGGCGTCCGAGACCTTCACGTCCTCGGGGAAGTCGAAGTCGTAGTAGAAGCCGTCCTCGATCGGCGGCCCGATGGAGATCTTGACCCCCGGATAGAGCTCTGACACCGCGGTGGCCAGCACGTGGGCGGTGTCGTGGCGGATGAGCCACAGCGCGTCCCGGCCGAGTGGTCCGTCGCTCCTGGGCGTCGCGATCTCGATCGCCGCGCCGTCGGGCAGCGCCGCGCCGAGGTCGCGCAGCTCGCCGTCGACGCGGATCCCCAGCGCCGCGCGCGCGAGGCCGGCGCCGATGGCCGCCGCGGCGTCGGCACCCGTGGCGCCGTCGTCGAGCTGCAGCTCGGTGCCGTCGGGAAGCCTGACCGTCATCGCCCGGTCAGCCCTCGCGCTGCACCTGGGACCCCGGCACGATGTCGTCTTCGCCCGTGTCCTCCCAGCGGATCCAGGCCTTGTGGCCTCCGTCGTAGTCGTCTCCGAACAGGACGAGGGTGGCCTGGCGATCCCAGACCGTGCACCGCTCGGTGCCCTCGTCGTCCAG
>JBBJOH010000232.1:0-2908 GCA_037720995.1 Thermoleophilaceae bacterium | reverse complement strand
CTCGGCGCGAGCGATCGCGCTGGCGAGCAGGACGCCGTCGCAGCCGGCCTCCATGGCCAGCGCCGCGTCGGACGCCGTGCCGATGCCCGCATCGAGGATCACCGGCACGCGGGCCTGCTCCACGATCAGGCGCAGGTTGTAGGGGTTGAGGATTCCCTGCCCGCTTCCGATCGGGGAGCCGAGCGGCATGATCGCCGCACAGCCCGCATCCTCCAGGCGCCGGGCCAGCACCGGGTCGTCGGTGGTGTAGGGCAGGACGGTGAAGCCGTCGGCGACCAGCTCCTCGGCGGCCTCCAGCAGCTCGGAGGCGTCGGGAAGCAGGGTGCGGTCGTCGCCGATCACCTCCAGCTTGACCCACTCGGTACCGAGCGCCTCGCGGGCCAGCCGGGCGGTGGTCACGGCGTCGCGGGCGGTGAAGCAGCCGGCGGTGTTGGGCAGCACGAAGCAGCCGTGCTCCTCGAGCACGCCAAGCAGGGAGCCCCGCGTCGAGGGATCGACGCGACGCATCGCCACCGTGGCCATCTCGGCACCCGAGGCGGCCACCGCGCGGCCCACCGCCTCCAGGCTGCGAAAGCCCCCCGTGCCGATTATCAGCCGCGAGCCAAAGCCGCGGCCGGCTATCTCGAGACCTTGGGGCATCGGTCCCTTCATCCTCCCTGAACGGCGTGCAGCACCTCGACCTGCTCGCCCTCTCGTAGCTCTCTGACCTGCCACTTCCCACGCGGAACCACTTCGCCGCCGAGCGCCACGGCCATGCCGCGGCCGTCGGGGGCGGCGCCGGTCTCGCGTACCGCGTCGGCCACGGTCGCTCCTTCGGGGAGCGCCCGATCGTCGCCGTTGAGCACCACGCGCGGCATCAGGAGACCCCGGAAGCCCCCGACGCGATCGGCTCCGCTGCCGGCCGCGGCGGTACCCCCGATGGCGGTTCGCGTAGGAGGTCCAGCACGCGCGCGGCGGTGAGCGGGGCCAGCAGCACGCCGTTGCGTCCGTGCCCGGTGGCCCACAGCAGGCCGTCGCGATCGCCCGACCCGATCACCGGGCGCCCGTCGGGAGTCCCGGGACGGAGGCCGGCGCGAGCGGCCACGAGCTCCAGCTCGGCCACGTCGGGCAGCACCTCCATGGCGGCCTCCAGCAGGCGAAAGACGCCGTCGGCGGTGACCGTGGTGTCGAAGCCCTGGTCCTCGGTGGTGGCGCCGATCACCACGCGGCCGTCGGCCCGGGCCACCACGTAGCAGCGCGGGGTGCGCACGAGGCGGGTAATGAGCGCCGGGCGCCCGTCGCGGACCTTCAGCTCGATCAGCTGCCCCTTCACCGGGCGCACCGGCGGCCCGGCCTCCTCGAGTGCGCCCGCGGACGACCACGCGCCCGCGGCCACGAGCACGTTCGCGGCGCCGACCTCCCCGCCGCCGGCGGTGCGCACGCCCGTGACCCGCTCGGAGTCGCCGAGCAGCTCGGTGACCTCGGCACCCGAGACCACTTCGCCGCCTGCCCGCGCCAGGGCGGCGAGAAGGGCGGCGACCACCGCGCGGGGATCGACCAGTCCATCCCGGGGCGTCGAGATCGCCCCGGCGATCCGAGGCGACAAGCCCGGCTCGAGCCGGCGCGCGGCGCGCGGCGCCAGCCACTCGGAATCGAGACCGAGCGTCTCGTGCAGGGCGTGCAGGCGCCTCAGCTCCTCGACGTCGTCGCGGTCGGCCGCCACCACCAGGCAGCCCGAGTCCACGTAACCCAAAGTGAGGCCGCCGGCCTCCTCGAGCTCGGCGGCAAACGCATCCCACATGGCCCGGCCCTCGAGGTTCAGCGCCAGCAGCTCCTCCTCGCCGAAGTCGGCCTCGGTGACCGGTGCGAGCATGCCCGCCGCGACCCCGGATGCGCCCGATCCCGGGTGGTCGCGGTCGATCACGAGCACCGAGAGGCCCGCGCGGGCGGCGCGCCAGGCACAAGCCAGGCCGATGACTCCGGCCCCGACGACCACGAGGTCGTACTCGCTGCGCTCTGGCGCTGTGGGGGACATCGTTCTCCCTCCGCCGGCATTATCCGGATCAGGTTCCACGGTCGGCGACCCCGCCACGAGGCCGGCAGGCGCCGGTCTCGTGTTCGTACATCGCCCTCTCAGCCGGATCTGCCCGGCTCCCGTTGCTGTTCCCATCCTACCCGGGTGGCTGTGCCACGATTCACGCTGTGAGCCGCGGAGCCGACAGACGCGCGCGCCTTGCCGCCGCGCGTCTGTACCTGGTCACCGACGGGGCGATGACCGAGAGCGCCGTGCGGTCTGCGCTGGCGGCTGGGGTGGACATGGTCCAGCTGCGCGACCCGCTCCTGGCGGATGACGTGCTGATCGAGGTGGCCGCTCGCCTGCGCGCCGCGTGCGACGACCACGGCGCGCTGCTGTGGATCAACGACCGCCCCGACCTGGCGCTGGGGGCCGGCGCCGACGGCGTCCACCTGGGCCAGGACGACATGCCGGTGGCCCAGGCGCGCCGACAGCTCGGGGACGACGTGCTGATCGGTCTGTCCACGCACGCGCCCGACCAGCTCGAGGCCGGAATCGAGTCCGGCGCCGACCAGTGGAGCGTGGGCCCGGTGTGGGAGACCCCGACCAAGCCCGGGCGACCGGCGGCCGGGCTTCACTACGTGCGCCTCGCCGCGAAGCGCAAGCCTCCGGTGCCGTGGTTTGCCATCGGCGGGATCGATGAGGCGAACGTGGGGGACGTGGTGGCCGCCGGAGCGCAGCGGATCGTCGTGGTGCGCGCCGTGCGCGACGCGCCCGACCCCGGCGCGGCGGCTTCACGCCTGTGCGCCGCGCTGGAGGGGAGCACCGTTGGCACAGCGCGGTAGCCGCAAGCGGCGAAAGCAGCGCCGGCGCGCGGACCCGCCGGGGGCGCCCCCCCCCGCCCCCCCCCGGGGC
>JBBJOH010000015.1:0-11053 GCA_037720995.1 Thermoleophilaceae bacterium | reverse complement strand
AAACGCCCTGTCCACGGCGGGCGCGCCGCGCTTCACCACGGTGTCACCGCCGCCCGCCCGGCTGACCGCGGCACCCAGATCGGCGTCGAGCTGCGCGGTTTGCCGGGCCTGCCGCGCCTCCCGCTTGAGCTCGCCGACCCCGTCCAGGACGAAGGGCACCGATATCGCGGCCAGCACGGCAGTGGTCGCGGCCGCTGCCGCCGGGCGCGGGCCGAGCGCCACCAGGCGCGCCGCGGCGACGCCGGTGAGCACGCAGGCGACCACGATCGCCGGCAGCAGGTAGCGCGAGTTGCCCGAGAAGCCGGCCTGGGTCATCCCGACGAACAGCGCCAGGACCCCGACCGCGGCGCCGGCCAGCCCCAGCTCGAGCCGGTCTCGCCGGCGCACGGCCAGGGCGATCGCGGCCAGGAGTCCGGCCTCCAGCAGCGGTCCGGCCACCCCGTGCGCGCGACCGAGCGCCTCCAGCCACGGGTGCTCGCGCAGCGACAGGCTCCACGACGGCTCGCTGCGAGCCTGCGCCCCCGCCCCCAGCGGCTGGCCCGAGCCGATCCACTCGGGTATCAGCCACAACGCAGCCAACGCGGCGGCCAGCCCAACCGTCATTCGCCGCATGTCGGGCTCGGCCCGCCAGCACCACGCGCCGTAGAGGGCCACGAAGGGAAAGACCTCGGGGCGCATCAGGCACGCGGCGAAGCCCAGGACCAGCGCGCCCCGGCGCGAGCCGTCCAGATGGCTGTGCACCGCCCACAGCATCAGGGCCGCGGCCAGCGGCGCCTCGTTGCCGTGCGCCGCGTAGCGCAGCCACTGGGGGGTCAGGGCCAGCGCGACGGCGGCCGTAACGCCCGCCGCGACCCCGCCGGGGCCCGCTCCCACCAGCCGCCGGGCGAGCCGGAAGGCCAGCGCCAGGGCAAGCAGCGCGCCCGCGCGCGCGACCACCAGCCAGAGGGCGGGCGGCAGCGAGTCGTCCAGCGCTCCGAACGGGGCGAACAGGGTCGTGAAGGCCACCGGCAACGGCTTCCACGAGGGGCCGCCGGTGGTGTCGAGGCGCAGGTGGGCGAGCTCGCGACCCCACACGATCCACGACCACGGATCGTAGGTTGGAGCGGACGGGAGCACCAACGAGACCAGGGCCAAGCCGAGGCAGACGAGGATCAGGGTGCGCACCAGCGGGGACGCTACGAGCGGCTACGCGCCACCCGGTGAAGCCCGTGCAACCGAGTCGTGAAGATTTGGGCCACGACCTGTGAAGCCGCTCGGCGCAGGGGAAAACGTCGCTGCGACGGGCCGCGCGGTTACCCTGACCCCTCCCCGTGAAGCTGATCATCCAGATTCCCTGCAAGGACGAGGCGGAGCAGCTGCCGGCGACGCTGGCCGACCTCCCGCGCGAGGTCTCGGGCTTCGACTCCGTGGAATGGCTGGTGATCGACGACGGCTCCACGGACCGCACGATCGAGGTCGCGCGCGCCGGCGGGGTCGACCACATCGTGAAGCTGACCAACAACAAGGGGCTGGCCGCGGCCTTCCAGGCGGGCCTGGACGCCTGCCTGAAGCTCGGCGCCGACGTGATCGTGAACACCGACGCCGACAACCAGTACTACGGCGGCGACATCCCCAGGCTCGTCGAGCCGATCGCCGAGGGCCGGGCCGACATGGTGGTCGGCGACCGCGAGACCGACTCGATCGATCACTTCTCGCCGCTGAAGAAGCGGCTGCAGCGCCTGGGCAGCGCCGTGGTGCGCCGCGCCTCGGGCACCACCGTGCCCGACACGACCTCGGGCTTTCGGGCCTACAACCGCGAGGCGGCCCTCCAGATCGTGGTGGTCTCGCGCTTCACCTACACGCTGGAGACGATCATCCAGGCCGGCAAGACGCTGGTGGCCGTGGACCACGTGCCCATCCGGACCAACGAGAAGACGCGCGAGTCGCGCCTCTTCCCCTCCATGTGGTCCTACGTGCGGCGCAACTCCGTGGCCATCTTCCGCGTGTACGCGCTCTACGAGCCACTGCGCGTCTTCATGATCGCGGCCGGCGTGGTGGCCCTGCCGGCCACCGTCATCTGGATCCGCTTCCTCTACTTCTTCTTCTCCGGCGAGGGCGAGGGCCACGTGCAGTCGCTGATCCTGGGCTCGACGCTGCTGCTCATCTCGGTGCAGTTCGTGGCCCTGGGCGTGATCGCCGACATCCTGGCCGCCAGCCGCACGCTCTCCCAGCGCACCCTGGAGCGCGTGCGCCGGGTCGAGTTGAGCCTGGGGGTGGAGCCCTCCCACTACGAGGCCGCCGATCGCGAGGGGCGGTCCACCACCGGCGCGGACTCGGGACCCGCCACCGGCAAGCCCGCCGACTCCTCGCGCGAGCGCGAGCGGGTCGGCCTGTGAGCTCGGGAGTCGCGACCCCGGGGTCCACCGATCCGGGCACCGCGCCCACCGGCAACACCTTCGACAAGTACGGGTCCGAGAGTCCCGTGGTCAAGCGCCTGATGGCCCGCTTTAACGCCACCCTGGACGAGCTGTGGGGCCGCGCCGCGCCCCGCAGCGTGCTGGACGTGGGCTGCGGCGAGGGCGTGCTCACCCACGAGTGGGCGGGTCGCCTGGGCGCCGGCCGGATCGTGGGCATCGACCTGGACGACCCTGCGTTGAAGGACGAGTGGGACAAGCGCCGGCGAGCGAACCTCGAGTACCGCGTCGAGGAGGCCACCAGCCTGCCCTTCGCCGACGGGGAGTTCGACCTGGCCACCGCGATCGAGGTGCTCGAGCACGTGCCCGACCCCGGGGCCACGGTGGCGGAGATGGCGCGGGTGGCCGATCGTCACCTGCTCGTGTCGGTTCCCCGCGAGCCGATGTGGCGGGGTCTGAACCTGGCCCGGGGCGCGTACGTGAAGGATCTGGGCAACACGCCCGGGCACGTGAACCACTGGTCCAAGCGCTCGTTCACGAGCCTGCTGGGTCGCCACGGGCAGGTCGTGGAGGCACGGTCCCCGTTTCCCTGGACCATGCTGTTGGTCCGGCTCTAGCGGGTGAGCGACCCCCGGGGAGGCGGCTATCAGAAGGGAGCCGCGATCCTGTCGGCGGGGATCGGGGCCACCGGCCTGGTCACCTACGGCTACTTCTCGCTGGCCAGCCACTCGCTGAGCGAGTCCGACTACGGCGGTATCACGCTGCTGTGGTCGGCCGTGTTCATCACGGTGTCGGTGCTCTACCGGCCGGTCGAGCAGCTGCTTTCGCGGACGATCGCCGATCGCGACGCGCGCGGCCGGAGCGGTCGCGAGCACCTGCGCGTGGCCGCCACCATCCAGCTGGTCCTGGGCGTGGTGTTCGTGGTCGCGGCACTGGCGCTGAAGGGCCCGATCCGCGACGACCTGTTCGACGGCTCCTCGACGCTGTACGCGGTGCTGATCGTCGCGGTGCTGGCCTACGCGGTCTCCTACTTCGCGCGCGGGTTCTTGGCCGGTCAGCGCCGCTTCGGCCTGTACGGGGGCCTGGTGCTGATGGAGGCGCTGTCGCGCGTGATGTTCGCGCTGGCCGTGGCGGTCGGGATCGCCGAGGGTCAGTCGGTGGTGGCGCTGGGCATGGCCGCAGCGCCGATCGTGTCGCTGGCCGTGGTTCCGCTCGCGCTCGCGCGGGCGCGCCCGGTCGAGAGCCCCCTCTCCGACGAGGAAGCCGCCGCGGAGGCGCGCGTGCTGGACGAGGCGGCGGCCGGCGAGGCCGGCGGCGAGCCCCAGTTCACCCTTACGCACGGCACGGGCTTCGCGGTCGCGGTGCTGCTGATCATGCTCTCGGAGCAGACGTTCCTGAACGCCGGCCCGCTGCTGGTCAAGGCCACCGAGGGTGACGGGGGCGCGGCCCTGGCGGGCTTCGTCTTCAACGTGCTGCTGATCGCCCGTGCGCCGCTGCAGCTCTTCCAGGCCGTGCAGACATCGATCCTGCCCCACCTCACGCGCCTGGGCGCCCGCGGAGAGACAGACCCCTTCCGGCGCAGCGTGAACGTGACGCTGACCGCGGTGGCCGGGTTTGCGGGAGTCGTGGCGCTTGGCATGGGCGTCGCCGGGCCGCTGGTCATGGACCTCGTGTTCGCTGGCAAGTTCGACTACGACCGGCTGGGGCTGGTTCTGATCTCTGTCGGAATGGGCCTCTACCTGGCCGCCGCCACCCTCAACCAGGCGCTGCTCGCCCGCGACCGGGCACGGCAGGCGTGCGCCTGCTGGCTGGGCTCGGCGGCGGCGTTCGTCGGCTTCCTGCTCATCCCTGGGTTCGACGACCGCGTCCTCCAGGTCGAGGCCGGCTACGTGGGCGGGGCGCTGCTGCTGTGCGGGCTGCTCTATGCGCTGTACCGCGACCGATAGGTTCTCTCTAACGATTCAGCGCCTGAAGAGCCGCCTGACCTCGAAGTAGCCCGGCTTGGGCCGCCCGTCCGCGCCGATGATCCCCTTCTGGTTGTACGGCGGCTTGGGCTTGGGGTTGCCGCCGCTCCAGGCCGAGTGCACCCGGAAGTCGCTCATCACCCAGACGATCGAGCCGTTGAGGTAGGGCCGCGTGGCCGCCGCGGCGACGTGACGGCGCAGGTAGCCGGCCTGGAACGCGTAGGTGCCCTTCTCCCGGGCGGGTCCCGGGCGATTGGCCTCGGCGCCGAACTCGGTCAGAAACAGAGCCGCGCCGGGCTGCAGCCGGTGTAGGCGGTCGAGGTAGGGCGCGAGCTTGTCGGTATAGGCGGGCGGGCGCGGCGGGAGGGCGCCCCGGTACCAGCCGAAGTACTCGTTGACACCGAGCGCGTCGAAGACGCGGAAGGCCGGATGGGCGTCGTCGGGGGCGCCGTAGCGCGCCACCCGGTCCAGCGCCACCAGACGGGTGGGATCCAGCGCGCGGACGCGCGCTGCGGCGCGGCGCATGAACTCGATCTGCCCGCGCCTGACCGGAATCGGCAGCTCGTTGGCCACCGAGAAGGCGATCACCGACGGGTGGCCGCGATCGCGCAGCACGGTCTGCTCGTTCACGCGGACGGCCGCGCGGCGCACGTCCGGCCTGGCCCAGTTGTCGTTCTGCACCAGGTTGACCGGGGCCTGGTCCCACACCAGCACGCCGCGGCGGTCCAGCGCCTCCAGCAGCGCCGGGTGCAGTGGGTAGTGGGCCCGCACGAGGTTGGCGCCCAGGTCGTCGATGCGGCGCAGCAGCCGCGCACGCTGCCGGGGACCCCAGGCTGAGCCCACGCGCGGATCGTCCTCGTGCACGCTGATCCCCTTGACGTGCAGCGGCCGCCCGTTGAGCAGCACCCTCCCGTCTCCCAGCTTGCGCACGTCGCGAACGCCGAACCACGTGCGGTACCGGGCGCCCCCACCCCCTCCCGTGGCCCGCACGACGAGGCCATAGCCGGCCGGCCGGCGGATGTCCCACAGCCTCGGTCGCTCGATGGTGAGGTCCCCCACCGCCTCTGCGCGCCCACCCGGGGCGAGGACCGGCGAGGCGAGCTGTATCGACCGGCCGTCGAGAAGCGCTGTCACGCGCGGGCGCAGGGCCCGGGGACCGAGGTTGCGCACCAGCGCCCGCACCTGCACATGCGCCGGACAGGTGGGACAGGCCATCCGGGGCAGGGCCTGGGCGCGGGCGACGTCCACGCCGCGCGCCGGCCGGATGGTCACCTCGCGATGGATGCCGCCGAAGTTCCACCACGGGCCGTTGCCGTAGCGGTGAAATCGTGCCCGGCGCCAGTGCGTGAGATCGGTGGGCCGGCGCAGCGACGAGACGCGAACCACCAGTCTGTTGCGTCCCGGGCGCAGGCCGCGCAGATCGACCTCGAAGGGCAGGTAGTTGCCGGTGTGGCGGCCCACCACGCGGCCGTTGAGGAAGACCGTCGTGCCGTACCCGGCGGCCTCGAAGCGCACTATCCAGCGTGTACCCGCGGGCTTTCTCGGCAGCCGCAGCTCACGCCGGTACCAGCCCACCGAGGCACGGTTGAGCTTCTTCTCCGCGCCGTTGAAGTCGTTGGGCACCGAGACCTTCCTCCAACCCTGCAGAGAGCGCTGTCGCGCGTAGCGCCGCTTTACGCCCACGCCGTCGTCATCGAGCCGGAACCGCCACGTGCCCCCCAGCAGCAGCCGCCCCGGCTGGCCCTCGCGAACGGGCCGGTCGATGCTGGGCGCCTCCGCCGGTCCGGGCCCCTCCCGTGCCCCGCAGCCCACGGTTGCGCACAGCGCGGCGAGAAGTGCCGGCCAGCGGAGATCGGACGCGCCCGGCACGGGACGGGATTCTCCTGGCCCGCGCCGCCCAGCTTGTTCACATGAGGTGAAGCACGGTCGCTAGCGTCGGAACATCCTCCGCACCGCCCAGAAGGCGGGCTTGGGGCTGCCGTCGATTCCGATCATCCCCTTCTGGTTGAACGGCGGCCGGGGCCGCGGGTTGCCGCCGTTCCAGCCGCTGTGCACGCGGAAGTCGCGCAGCGCCCAGATCATCGCCCCGCCCAGATAGGGGCGCGTGTCGGCCACCGCCAGGTGGCGCTTCAGATAGCGGGCCTGGAAGGCGTATGTGCCCTTCCTCCCGACCGCTCCGCCGCGGTTGGCCTCGGCGCCGAACTCGGTCAGGAACAGCGCGGCGTGGGGTTGCTGGGAGTGAAGCGTGTCCAGGTAGGGGCCGAGGTCCTTCGTGTAGGCGGGGGGCCGGGGCGCAAAGGCGCCCCGGTACCAGCCGAAGTACTCGTTGACCCCGAGCGCGTCTACGGCCCGCCACACGGGATGGGCGTCGTCGGGGGCGCCGTAGCGCGCCACGCGGTCGATGGCCACCAGGCGCGTCGGGTCGAGCTCGCGCACCCGCGCCGCGGCCCTACGCACGAAGTCGATCTGGCCCTGGCTGATCGGCACGGGCAGCTCGTTGGCGATCGACCACGCCAGCACCGAAGGATGCCCGCGGTCGCGCAGGACGGTCTGCTCGTTGAGGCGGACGGCGTTGCGGCGCACGTCGTCCCGAGCCATCTGATCGTTCTGGACCTGGTACACCGGCGCCTGGCTCCAGACGGCCACCCCACGCCGATCGAGCGCTTCGAGCACCGCCGGATGCAGCGGATAGTGGGAGCGCACCACGTTGGCGCCGAGCTGGTCCACGCGCCGCAGCAGGTCGCGGCGCTGGGCCGAGCGCCACGCCGCGCCCACGACCGGCGAGTCTTCGTGTGCGCTGACGCCACGCAGGCGAAGCGCCCGGCCGTTGAGCAGCACGCGGCCGTCGGGAAGCTTGCGCAGGTCGCGCACCCCGAAGCGGGACCGATAGACCGACTCGGACCCGGCCACCCGCGCGCGCACGGTCAGGGGGTAGAGGTTGCCGCGCCGGATGTCCCACAGCCGCGGTCGGCCGATGTTCACGTCGGTCACCGTCTCGCGACGCTCGCCGGGGCGCAGCACCGGCAGGGCCGCCGTGACCCGGTGCCCGCCCACGCGCGCGGTCACGCTGGGCTGCGCCGGGCGCGGGCCGAGGTTGCGCACCAGCGCGCGGACCTGGACGGTGGCCGCACACGTCGGACAGGCCATCCGGGGCAGCGCCTGGGCCCTTTGCACGTCCACCCCCCGCGCCGACCGCACCGTCACCTCGCGGTGGATCCCGCCGAAGTTCCACCATCCACCGGTGCCGAATCCGTGAAAGCGCGCCGGGCGCCAGTGGCTCAGGTCCGTGCGTGCCCGCAACGAGGAGATCCGGACCACGAGCCGGTTGCGCCCGGGACGCAGCCGGTCGAGGTCCGCCTCGAAGGGCAGGTAGCCGCCGGCGTGCTCGGCGATCTTGCGACCGTTGAGAAAGACGGTGGCGAAGTGCCCGGCGCCCTCGAAGCGCACGATCCAGCGCGTGCCCCGCGGCCTGGCGGGCAGCCTGAAGTCGCGCCGGTACCAGCCCACCGACGCGCGGTTGAGCTTCCTCTCCTTGCCGTTCCAGTCATAGGGCAGCGAGATCCGCCTCCATCCCCTTGTGGAGCGCTGGTGCTGATAGCCGCGCCGCAGGCCGGCGCCGGCGTCGTCCAGGCGAAAGCGCCACGTTCCGCCCAGCAGCAGCCGGCCCGACTGCCCTTCGGCCACCGGAGGCCGGCCACGGGGAGCCTCGGCGCCGCCCGCGTTGGGGGCCGGCGTGATCAGCAGGTACGCGAGGACCAGGAGTGTTGCGCCAAGCGTCGATCCCCGCATCCGCGGGTCACAGTATCTTCACTTCCTGCCCTCCGGGGAGTGCTAGCGAGATGTGAAGATTCGCTTCACCTCGTCGTACGCGGGCTTCGGCTTGCCGGCCAGGTCCAGCAGCCCCTTGTGGTTGTAGGGCGGGTCCGGGATCGGATTGCCCCCCGCCCAGTTGGGGATCACCCGGAAGTCGCGAACGTTCCAGACCATGGCGCCGTTCACGAACGGACGGGTGTCGATGGCCTGCAGGTGCTCGCGCATGAAGCGCGCCTGGAAGGCAAAGGTGCCCTTCTCCTCGACCGGGCCGTCGCGGTTGGCCTCGGCCCCGAACTCGGTCACGAACAGCGCGGCTCGGGGCTGTTGGCGGTGCAGGGTGTCGAGGTAGGGGCCGAGGTCGGCGCTGGTGGTCTCGGGAATCGGGGGAAACGCTCCGCGGTACCAGCCGAAGTACTCGTTCACCCCCAGCGCGTCGAAGGTCCGCAGCACGGGGTTTGAGTCCTCGGCCGCACCCACCCGGGCCACGCGGTCGATCGCGACCAGCCGCGTGGAGTCGAGCCTGCGGACGGCGGCCGCCGCGCCCCGCATGAAGCTCGCCTGCTGAGGGGTCACGGGGTCGGGCAGCTCGTTGGCGATCGACCACGCGATCACCGACGGGTGGCCGCGGTCGCGGCGGACCATCTCCCGGTTGACCGCCACGGCGTTGCGGCGAACGGCGGGGAGCGCCCAGCGGTCGTTCTGCACCTGGTACACGGGGGCCGCGTCCCAGACCGCCACGCCGCGACGGTCGAGCGCCTCCAGCAACGCGGGATCGAGCGGATAGTGGGCGCGCACCACATTGGCCCCGAGGTCGTCCACCCGGCGCAGGAACGAGGCGCGCTGGGGAGCACGCCAGGCCGAGCCGACCAGGGGATCGTCCTCGTGCACGCTGACCCCGCGCAGCCGCCGGGCCGCCCCGTTGATCAGCACCGTGCCGTCCGCGCGCTTGCGCAGGTCGCGCACCCCGAAGGAGGTGCGGTAGCGCGCGGTCAGGGGCCGGGCCCTCTTGCCCTCCCCCGGCACCCGGGCCTCGGCCAGCAGGCCGTAGAGATTGCCGCGCCGGATGTCCCAGCGCTTCGGCTTGCGGATGGTGAAGCGGGTCACGAGCTCGCGCCGCTGTCCCGCCGCGAGGTAGCGCGGGGCAAGCCTGATGCGGCGGCCGGCCACGCGCAACGTGATCTGCGAGCGGACCTTGCGACGGGTCGGGTTGTGCAGGCCCAGGTGGACCTGGACCCGGGCCGCGCACGCCGGGCAGGCCAGCCGGGGCACGGCCTGGACCCGCTCGATGTCCACGCCCCGAACAGGACGGATCGACACCTCGCGGTGGATGCCGCCGAAGTTCCACCAGCCGCCGTTGCCGAATCCGTTGAAGCTCGCCTTGCGCCAGTGGCTGAGGTCGTTGCTCGAACGCAGCGAGGAGATGCGCACCACGAGCCGGTTGCGGCCCCGTCGCAGCTCGGGCAGCTCGGCCTCGAACGGCAGGTAGTTGCCCGCGTGCGTGGCGATCCGGCGGCCGTTGAGGTACACGGTGGAGAAGTGCCCCGCGCCCTCGAAGCGGACGACCCAGCGCGTGCCCTTGGGCGCGCGGGGGGCGTCGAGCTCACGCCTGAACCAGCCCACCGAGGAGCGGTTGCTCGTCCGCTCCCGGGCGTTCCAGTCGAAGGGAAGCGTGATCGGCCGCCAGCCCGCGAGCGACGTCTGGGCCATGTACCGCCCCGCCAGGCCAGCGTTCGCGTCGTCGAGGCGGAAGTACCAGGTGCCGCCGAGCAACCGGCGCGTGGGCGAGCCCTCCTGCACCGCCGGGCGGCCACGGGGCGGTGCCGCCTCTGGCACGGGGTACACCGTCCCCGGTGTACCCGGGCTCCGCGGCGCCGGCTCGGGCGTGAGCTCGGCGCCCGGGTCAGCGGCCAGTACGGGGGCCGGCGAGACCGCGCACACGAGGACCACCAGAGCAAGACCTCGTAGCCGCATCCCGCCCATCAACTCCACAGGATGAACCGAGTTTCGCGCTCTGCCCGTTCACATCTTCAGACGCCGAGCCGCTCCTTCAGCTCCAGGGCGTTTCGCACGGCGAAGCCCTCCCAGTCGTTGTTGAAGTAGGCGTAGACCTCCACTCGTCCCCGCCACTGCGCGATCCGGCGCGCCCAGGTCTCGAGCTCGGCCGACGAGTAGTTGCCCCGCCGGCCCCGGCGGCCGTAGTGGAAGCGCACCAGCGTCCAGTCCGCGGTCATCTCATGGGTCTGGAAGGGCCGCTCGGGGTGGTCGCCGATCACCAGGGCCACGCCGGCGTGGCGCAGCAGCTCCATGACCGCCGGCGTGAACCATCTCGGGTGGCGGAGCTCGAAGCAGTGCCGTCCGTCGGGCAGCCCGGCCAGCACGTCGGCCAGCAGGTGATCGTCGCGCTCGAAGCTATCGGGCAGCGGCCAGACGATCGGACCCAGCCGCCCCGCGTCCACGAGCGGCTGTATCCGCTCGTAGTAGCGCTGCAGGCCCGGCCCGACGTCGCGCAGGCGCCTCATGTGCGTCAAATAGCGGCTGGCCTTGAGGCTGAACTCGAACCCCGGCGCAGTCTGCCCACCCACGCGACCGCCTCGCGGGAGGCCAGTCGGTAGAAGGTCGAGTTGACCTCAACGGTGTCGAAGCACTCGGCATAACGCTCCAGCCAGCGTCGCTTGGCCAGCCCCTCCGGAAAGAGCCCGCCACGCCAGTCGTCATAGTTCCAGCCCGAGCACCCGACCCGGACGGCATGTGGATGACCCGCGGCCACGGGTAGCCACTTGCCGCGATCAGTCCCCCGCAAACGAACAGGAGCTCGATGGCCCAGAGCCCCCAGAGCCCCCAGAGCACGCAGCAGGACACAGAAGACAGCAACGGCGGGAACCC
>JBBJOH010000231.1:0-2936 GCA_037720995.1 Thermoleophilaceae bacterium | reverse complement strand
CCGTGGCCGGCGAGCTTGACCACGCAGCCTTCGGGGGCGAGGTTGCCGCGCAGGATCGCGAAGCCGCCGTTTAAGGCCAGCGGATCCGACAGCGGGCGCACGACCGGTTGTCCGTCGGCCTCCTGCGCGGCATCGGCCTCCTCCCCGATCGTCTTGCCGGTCACCGTGACCGCGTCCCGGTGCAGTGAGCCCAGCTCGGCCAGGCGCGAGGCCACGAGCGGGACGCCACCGGCGCGCCACAGGTCGGGCGCGACGTAGTTGCCGAAGGGCTTGAGGTCGGCCAGCAGCGGCGTCTGCCAGGCGATCCGGTCGAAGTCGTCGATGTCGATGTCGACGCCGGCCTCGTTGGCCACCGCCATCAGGTGCAGCACGGCGTTGGTCGAGCCGCCGGTCAGGGCCACGCCGGCGATCGCGTTCTCCAGCGAAGCCTTCGTGACTATCTGGCTGGGACGCCGCTCGTCTCCCAGCACCTCCATGATCAGCCGGCCGCACTCCTCGGCCACCTCGCCCTTCTTGCCCTCCTCGGCCGGCACCATCGAGCTGCCCATGGGCGAGATGCCGAGCATCTCGAAGGCCAGGGCCATCGTGTTGGCGGTGAACTGGCCGCCGCAGGCGCCCGGACCGGGCGAGGCCGCGCCCTCCAGCTCGTTGAGGTCGGCGTCGGACATGTTGCCCGCCGCGTGAGCGCCGACCGCCTCGAAGACCTCCTGGATCGTCACGTCCCTGCCCTTGAACCTCCCCGGGCGGATCGAGCCGCCGTACAGCATGAGGCTGGGCAGGTCCAGGCGGACCATCGCCATCACGCAGCCGGGGATGGTCTTGTCGCAGCCAGAGAGGGCGACCAGGCCGTCGAACATGTGTCCCCGGGCGACCAGCTCGATCGAGTCGGCGATCACCTCGCGGCTGACCAGCGACGTGCGCATGCCCTCGGTGCCCATCGTGATTCCGTCGGAGACGGCCACGGTGTTGAACTCCATCGGGGTGCCGCCGGCGGCGCGGACACCGTCCTTGACGCGCTTGGCCAGGCCGCGCAGGTGGATGTTGCAGGGCATGACCTCGGTCCACGTGTTGGCGATTCCGATGATCGGGCGCTGCAGCTCGGCGTCCTCGTATCCCGCGCCCTTGAGATAGGAGCGCGCGGCGGCGCGGTCCGGGCCCTCGAGCTGGACCCGGCTACGACCTCGTGGGTCGAAGCTCACCCGCCGTGGGCTCCGACGGAGGAGCCGGCGCCGCGGCGGCGCTCCCACTCCGAGAGCCGCCAGAGATCGCGTCGCACCCGCGCCGGATCGAGCTGGCGGCCCACCAGGTGCATGTTGGCCTGGCCGATCACCCGGCTCTCGTCCGAGGTGAGCGCCATCCACTTGGCCAGCACGTCATCGGAGGCCGGCAGGCGCGTGTTGCCGTCGCCGTGCATGTCGGGGAACTCGACGCAGTACTCGCTGAGCAACCGTCCGCTGTCGGGCACGAACGCGACGATCGGCTTGTGGGGATAGACGAGGTAGGCGTAGCCCGGGGCCGCGAGGGCCGACCGGCGGCCGGCGGTCGCCCGCCCGGCGACGCGCAGGAACCCGAGGTCGCGGTACATGGCCCACTCCTCCTCGTTGACGCACGAGCGCAGGAGCTGGCGAGCCCGCTGCTCGGCCCGGCGCTCGCGACCGGGGTCGTAGCCAAGCTCCGGGCGCGGGGCGGGGCTCCGACGCCGGCGGGACTGTCCCGCGGCGTGATGGGCGCGATAGGCGCGGCCGGCGCGGACGCCGAGCGGGACGGCGAGTGCCAGGGCGACGACGGCCATGACGAGCAGCGCGAGCAGCATCGGGGTCTCAGCCGCCCGATGCGCGCGGAAAGAAGATCACCCGCTCGGCCTGCGGGGGTATGTCCGCGTAGTCACGGACCATCAGCGCCTCGCGCCGGCCACTGGAGGGGTGCTCGGTGGGCACCGCCGCCCACATGCCATCGTCGAGCTGACGGCGAAATTCCTCCACCAGCCTCTCCTCGTCCACTTCTGACCCGGGATCTCCCTCGGTGAGGAGCACTTCGCCGTGGCCGGGCTTCATGCGCAGGAACTTCATCTTGGTCTCCTTGGTCGAGCGACGTCCTGCCGCCCCGCGGCGATTATGGCAAACCGCCGGGGCCGACCGGCCCGGTCGGTTTCCGGCGGGCGATCCCCAGCGCGTCCACCGGACCGGCGCCGCGGCCGATGTGGCGCAGGCCGTCGCGGACTGACTCCGAGGCCACCACGCGAGCACGACGCGCTGCCTCGAGTGGCTCGTGGCCGTGGGCGAGGAAGCTCGCCAGCGCCGAGGAGTGGGTGCATCCCGACCCATGCGCCGCGCCTCCGGGATGGCGTTCGCCCCCGATCTCGACAAACTCGCTGCCGTCGAAGAAGAGGTCGGTGCCCTCTTCGCGGTGGCCCCCGGTGATGACAACCACGTCGGGTCCGAGCGCATGGATGCGCCGGGCAAGCTCGTGGACATCGGCTTCCCCGCCGGCCTGGGCCAACACACGCGCCTCCGTATGGTTGGGAGTGACCACGGCCGCGCGCGGCAGCACCATCTCGGCCAGCGCGTGGCGCGCCTCTTGGGCCAGCAGGACCGAGCCGCTCTCGGAGACCATCACGGGGTCCACCACTACCGGGGCACTGCCCGTGAGGTCCAGCGCCCGGTGCACGGCGTCGATCGTGGCCACGTCGCCCAGCATGCCGACCTTCACCGCATCCACGCCGATGTCCTCGGTGACCGCCCGTACCTGATCGATCACCGCCTGCGGCGCCACCGGGTGAACCGCGGTCACCTCCCTGGTGTTCTGCGCAGTGATCGCCGTGATGGCGGTCATCCCGTGGGCGCCGCACCGGGCGAAGGCCTTCAGGTCGGCCTGGATCCCGGCGCCGCCGCCCGAGTCCGAGCCGGCGATGGACAACAGTCGTGGCGGTGGCTGGG
>JBBJOH010000014.1:0-11159 GCA_037720995.1 Thermoleophilaceae bacterium | reverse complement strand
TGCCGTCCACCAGCGAGTGGCGGCAGCCGTAGAGGTTGTCGAACTTCGACTTGGTCACCGAGTCGTTCACGTTGATCGCCGGGAACAGCAGGTCACCGGTCTCGGCGAGCTGGTAGAGCCTGTTCACGCCGGTGGTGGTCTCCTCCGAGACGCCCACGATCGACTCCGCGATCTTGGTGTAGCGATCCGGATGGTCGGCCACCGACTTCTGCAGCAGCGTGAGGAAGACCTCGAACTCCTCGGACTCCGCGCCCGCGGGGTCCGGCACGGCGCCCGCCGTCTCGAACTCCTTGCCCTTGTGCACGAGCATCGTGGCGTCGCCGCCGTCGTCGAGGATCAGGTTGGCCGTCTTGCCCTCGGGCCAGTTGACCACCTGCTCGGTGCACCACCAGTACTCCTCCAGCGTCTCGCCCTTCCAGGCGTAGACGGGGATGCCCTGCGGGTTCTCGGGGGTGCCCTCGGGGCCGACCGCCACCGCCGCGGCCGCGGCATCGTCGGTGGAGAAGATGTTGCACGAGCACCAGCGCACCTCCGCCCCCAGCGCGGTCAGCGTCTCGATCAGCACCGCGGTCTGGGTGGTCATGTGCAGCGAGCCGATGACGCGCGCGCCCTTCAGCGGCTGCTCGTCCATGTACTCCGCGCGGGTGGCCATCAGGCCAGGCATCTCGTGCTCGGCCAGGTCGATCTGCTTGCGGCCCGAGGCCGCAAGCGAGAGGTCGGCGACCTTGTAGTCCTGGGTGGTGGTGTCTGTAGCGCTCATGAGTCCTTCCGTCGATCAGGTAGTGGTCAGCTGGCCGGCTGTGGCGAGCAGTCGTTCGTGCTTGTCCTGCTCGAAGCGCAGCCAGTCGGACGCGGGCACGTCCGCGGGGCGGCTGGGCCTGGCAGCGAGCCACGAGTCGACTGCCGCGCGCAGCGGGCCGTCGCGGTCGAGTCGCAGTGCGAAGCCCATGTCGCCCAGGCTCAGCTCGTGCTCGTGAAGCAGCTCGCGCAGAGTGCGCAGCCGCTGAAGCTCCTCGGCGCCGTACAGGCGGTAGCCCGAGTCCGAGCGGCGCGGGGCGATCAGCCCCTCGCGCTCGATGTAGCGGAGCATGCGCGAGGACCAACCCGTGGTCTCGGCCGCCTCGTTGATCGTGAGGCCGTCCATCCGGGCGAACCTTACCACGACCGTGTCAAGGTTGGGGTGGAGGGGTCAGAGCGCGGACTTGAAAGCGATGATCGCCGGGATGGCGTCGGCGTCCACGCCGAGCCGGTCGGCCAGGCGCACGGTGACCAGGTCTCCGAGCATGACCAGCGACAGCACGTGGGCGACGCTGGACTCGCCGCGGGCGCCCACTCGCAGGACAGGCGCGCCCTCACGCTCGAGCAGCCCGGCGAGCAGGTCGAAGCGGCGCTGGACCCGGTCATGCAGCCCGGGGGCCTCCAGCAGCACGGCGGACAGCGGGGCCATCCGCAGCCCGGCACTCCAGCCCTCGATCTCGTTGTGGCAGATCTCCGGCAGCTCGCCGGCGAAGGCGGCCAGCTTGGCGTTCTCGTTGAACTGGTTCTTCAACCGCCGGGCGGGGGCTGCGGAGACGTCGGCTCCGTAGACCACCGGCAACGTGCCCTTCAGCGCCTCGGCGATCCGCCCCGGCTCGGGATCCTCGACGAGACCTTCGAGCACCGGAGCCGCGGCTTCGATCTGGTCGGTCACCGGGTCGGCGGCGCCGCATGCGGCCGCGCACTCCAACGCGGCCACGGCCATGTAGATCACCGCGGCGCGGGGCTGCATGCCCGACGGCACGCCGATCACCGGCACCCCCTGCTCCCGAGCCTTCTCGGCAAGCCGCCCGCCGGTGGTCAGGACGACGCGTTCGGCGCCCGCCTCGCCGGCGGCGTCGAAGCAGGCCAGCGTCTCCTCGGTGGCCCCCGAGTAGCTGGCGCACAGCACCAATGTGCCGGGGCCGAGCCATGGCTCCGGCAGGTAGCCGCGCACGGTCCGGATCGGGCGCAGCGCGCGCGGACCGATGGCCCCCGCGGCCAGGTCCCCGCCGATCGCCGAGCCCCCCATGCCGCACACCAGCAGGCCACCGGGAAGGTCGCGCCGCGGCACCTCCGCGGCCTCGACTCGCCACAGGGCGTCGCCGATCTGGTGCGGCTGGGCCTGCACGTCCTCGAGCATGCTCATGCCGCGACGGTCGCCTCGGGCTCGACGCGGGCATCCGCGTCTATCACCGCTCCGGCGGCGATCGTGGCCCCCGCCCCCACCAGCGCGCCCGGCTCCACGCGCGAGCCCGCGCCCACGCGCACGCCCTCGGCCAGCACGCACTCGCGCAGTACGCAGTCCTCGCCGACGACCACACGGTCGTGCAGCACGGAGCGCTCGACGGTGGTGTCGCTACCCACCGAGCAGTGGCTGCCCAGCACGGACTGCGGGCCGATGTGGGCGCCGGCCGTCAGGCACCCGGGGCCGATCAGCGAGCCGGTCTCGTCGCGCGCGGGAAGGCTCGACTCCGGGTGACCGGCCAGCAGGTCCCAGGTTGCCTCCAAGTAGCGATCGGGGGCCCCGATGTCGATCCAGTAGCCCTGCGCCGGAAAGCCGTAGAGGCCCTGTCCCACCAGGGCCGGGAACACCTCGCGCTCGAACGAGACGGCGCGCCCGGAGGGGACGAGCGCCTCGATCACCTCGCGCTCGATGACGTAGGCCCCGGCGTTGATCCGGTTGGTGGGCGCCGGGCCCTCGGACTTCTCCAGAAAGGCCTCGACCTCTCCATCGCCGGTGGTGGGGACGACGCCGTAGGAGGCGGTGTCCTGCACTTCGATCAGGGCCAGCGTCGCCCGGGCGCCGGCCTGGGCGTGCCAGGCCAGCTGGGCGGTCAGGTCCATGTCGTTGAGCACGTCGCCGTTTAGCACGAACAGCGTGTCGTGAAGCAGGCCCTCGTCCAGCGCCAGCCGGGTCGGGCCGGCGGTGCCCAGGGGCTCCTCCTCGATCGCGTAGCGCAGGCGCATGCCGCCGTAGACGTCGCCCAGCACGTCACGCACGCCGGCGGACTTAAAGCCGCAGGAGAGGATCACCTCGGTCACGCCGTGACCCCTGAGCCAGTCGAGCATGAAGGAGAGGAAGGGGCGCCCGGCAAGCGGCATCACCGGCTTGGGGGTGGTGCGGGTGAGCGGGCGTAGGCGCGTGCCCTCTCCCCCTGCCAGGACCAGCGCCTGCATGACGCTAGCGGCCGATGCCCTCGTAGTCGAACCCCGCCTCGCGGAGACCCTCGCGGTCCAGGAAGTTGCGGCCGTCGACCAGCACGGGCTGAGCCATCACCGCCTTGACCTCGCCGCCCCAGTCCAGCTCGGCGAACTCGGGCCACTCGGTCACGATCACCGCGGCGTCCGCACCCGTGAGCGCGTCGATGGCCGAGGCGCACACCGTGGCCCCGCCCAGCTTGCCGTCGGCGTTGGCGCTGGCCACCGGGTCGAAGACGCGTACGTTGGCGCCCTCGCCCGCCAGGCGTGCGGCGAGCACCAGGCTGGTGGCCTCGCGCACGTCGTCGGTGTCGGGCTTGAAGGCCACGCCCAGCAGGGCGATCTGCTTGCCCACCAGCGAGCCCAGGTGCTTCTGCAGCTTGCCGATCGTGCGCCGCTTCTGCAGCTCGTTGACCTCGATCACGGCCGTCAGGAGCTGGAAGTGGTAGCCCGAGTTGCCCGCGAGCTGCTTGAGCGCGGAGACGTCCTTGGGAAAGCACTGCTCGAGCATCAGCCCGCCGGTCCCGACGACGGTGTGGGAGGCGGGCACTTCAAGGGAGTAGACCGGGCCCCGGTAGCGGCGACGTGAGACCTTGGCCACCCGCACCCAGGCGGGCCCGCCTTCGCGGAAGCGGCGATAGCCGGTAGGCGCGGTTCGCTTGCTCTGTCTGGCGATGCTGGCCAGGACCCCGGCGCGGTCGCGCGCCGGCACCAGCTCGATCGCGCGCTCCACCTGCTCGGCGCCGGCGATGCGCAGCCAGTAGGTGTCTCCGGTCGACTTGGCCCCACGGCCCACCCGTTGCGAAGCGACGATTCCCAGATCACCCAGCAGACGCATCGTGCCGTCGGCGAGCTCGCGACTGATCGTGCCCAGCTCGATGATGACGCTGGGGCCTCCGTTCACCAGCGACCAGGATCCGTCGCCCTCGAACAGGGCCGACAGCAGGGCGCGCTTGTGGCTCCGCGGCTGATCCCACACCAGGTCGGGAAAGCGCCGCCCGTAGGAGCCCGAGCCCAGGCCGAGCACTCGGGTCCACCAAGTCGCCGCGATCCGCGAGGAGATGGCGACGGTTCGCGCCGTGGCGGTCGAGTACGCCCGGGCCTCGACCCCGTGACGCAGCCAGAACGCGGCCACCTCATCGACCAGGTGCTCCTCGTGGTTCGGATGAAAGGTCCATTGAATGCGCCGGCGACCCCCGGCCTCATCGGTGGTGTGGCCCTCGGCCAGGTACAGGCCGACTACGCGCCAGAAGGCGCTGTCGGCGATGAGATCGGAGGCGACGAACTGCCCGTTGCGCGCGGTGCCGAGCGTGGAATGGGCCGGGCTGAGTCCCAGCCGGGCCAGCTCATCCAGCTTCAAGGTGCCAGTCCTCCGGATATCGCCCGCGCGGCTCGGGGAGACGCCGGCTTCGCGCCGCTGCGACGCGGGGCTCTCGCCGAAGCGTTCCATCTCCGTCGCGGCGGGCCGCACCCGGACCAAGTCGCCTTCCTCCATGGCGCCCAGAAGGGGCAGGAGCTCGGGCGCGTCCACCGGGGCGTCGAGGCCCTGGGCCAGCGGAATCCAGTCGTCGCATGTCAGCTGGGAGGCCAACTTGATCTCCAGCTCGAGAGCGCCGGCTCCGTCTCCCACGATCCAGGGGTGGTCGGCGGTCGTCTGCACGCGGCGGCCCATCTTGGTCTGCACCTCGACCATCTCCCCGTCGTACTCACGCTTGGTGACCACCGAGACCGGCAGGTAACGCGGCTTTGCATCGCCCGGCAGCCACGAGAGGACCTCCAGCTCGTCCTCGCGCCAATCGTCATACAGCGCCTCCAGGGTCAGCAGCCGAGTACGACCGTGGATCCGCGCAAGCACGCTCTCCTCCGGCGCGAAGCATGAGCCGCCATAGCCGATCCCCGCGTTCAGGAACTTGTCCCCGATCCGCTGGTCCAGGCCCATTCCCCGCGCCACCTCCTTCACGTCGGCACCGAGCTCCTCCGAGACGTTGGCGATCTCGTTGATGAAGGAGATCTTGGTGGCCAAGAAGGCGTTGGAGGCCAGCTTGATCATCTCCGCGCTGGCCACGTCGGTCTCGACCACCGGGGCGCCGAGCGGCTCGTAGAGGGCGGCTACCCGTCCGGCGAACCTGGATGACGTCGGTTGCACCCCCACCACCACACGGTCGGGGTGCATGAAGTCCTTGACCGCCGTGCCCTCCTTCAGGAACTCCGGATTGGCGACATAGCCCAGATGCGGCGCGCGGCGCGCGATAGAGCGACCGGTGCCCACCGGCACGGTGCTCTTCATGACGATCGCGTGCTCGGTGCTCTCTCCCAGCTCGGCCAGCACCGACTCCACGCGTGAGAGATCGGCATCGCCCGAGTAGGTGGGCGGGGTGTCCACGCAGCAGAAGAGCAGCTCGGCGTTGTCCAGCACCCGGGCCATGTCGGTGGTGAAGTGCAGGCGCTCGGCGTTGCGGCTCAGCAGCTCCGCCAACCCGGGCTCGTGGATGGTGACCTCTCCGGCACTGAGCGAGGCCACCTTCTCGGGCAGGATGTCGCGCGCGTAGACCTCGTGGCCCAGCTCGGCGAAGCAGGCGGCCGTGCAGAGGCCGACCCAGCCGACCCCGATCACTCCGATGGGTTCCTTCTCGGCGCTCATGGAAGCGGGAGAGGCTAGCGGTGAGTCGGGCGCGACGCCGCTAGGGCAAGCGGGTGCTGCGGGCGATCGACAGCATCTGATCCTTGCTCAGGCTCTGGAGCAGAGTGTTCGACACCCAGTAGACGGCCTTCGGAGTGCGCCAGGCCACCAGCTTCACGCGATCGCCGTCGTAGTGGAGCTCGAAGGTGCGCCGGCCGGCCCTGACCTTGTCGGAGCCGCCCTCGAGCAGCGGCGGCTTACGCCAGGTGGTGCCCTGCACGCCGTAGTACTCGCCCACTCGGCTGCGCTTGATCACCATCCGGTAGCTCTTCTCGCGACGCCCCGCCGGGGTCTTGATCTTGTAGTAGCGGGGCGGCCCGGCGAACAGCGAGGCCTTCAGCCGCTTCGTCGGGAAGTAGACCGGCAGCTGCCCCCCCGCGCCCTGCTGGATGGCCTGTACGGCCTGGTCCATGCCCGGCCCGGGGGCCTTCTCCAGGCCGCCGTCGGTCGGCCCCTTCGGCTTCTTCTTCTGTCCCCTGGGCTCGAGCGTGCCCTTGACGCCCTTGCTGGCCTCCGTGCCCAGGAACTGCTGGACGAGCTTCTTGACGGTCCGGTCGGTGGCAGTCACGAAGCTGGGAACGCCGGTGGTCTCGTCACCCGACGTGACCCCGACATCGCCCTCGAAGCGCACCTCGCGGATTGGCTGGCCGGCGCTGAACACCGCGAGCTTGGCCAGCCCGATTATCGCGCCCTTGTCCTTCAGCGCCGCGTCGGAGGTCGTGTACTTGCCGAAGATCTCCTCCAGGCGCCCGCGCTGGCCGATCAGCCCGGTCACGCTGGTCTGCTGCTTGGTGGCCCGGATCACCTCCTGCTGGCGCACGCCGCGCACCAGATCGTTGTCCTCGTGGCGGAAGCGGGCGTACTGCAGCGCCTGCTGTCCGCACAGGCGCTGATAGCCCGAGGGCACGTTGATGTAGGCGTACGCGGCGGTGTCGTTGAAGTAGCGGCGGTCCACGTCGACGTAGATGCAGCCGATCGCGTTGACGGCCCGCTCAAAGCCGCCAAAGTCCACGTTGACCACGTGGTTGATGGGCAGGCCGGTCAGATCCTTGACCGTGCGCAGCGTGAGCGCGGGGCCGCCGAGCTCGTAGGCCTCGTTGATCTTGGCCGTGCCGCGGCCGGGGATCTGGACCCGCAGGTCGCGCGGCAGCGACATGAGCGCCGTGGCCTTTCGCTTGGGGTCCAGCCGGGCCAGGATGATCGTGTCCGAGCGCGCGCCGGTCCCCGCCCCGCCGTCGGTGGAGCCCTTGGGCCGCCTGTCCGAGCCCAGCAGCAGGATCGTCTGGGGCTGGCCGGGATCGACCTTGGAGATGTCGGTCGTGGCCAGCTTGATGGAGTCGTTGGTCTTGAGCGCCTTGACCACGTTGTCGACCTCGCTGAAGGCCGCGACGGACGTGGCGCCGGCGGTCGCAAAGACCACCAGGAAGGCGCCGATCAGCAGCTTCTTCCAGATCCCCGGGCGGGGCAGGTCTTCGAAAGAGGGACTCATGCGATCTCCAGGGATGCCGTGGGCGGGGCGCTCGCGGCGGGCACCATGGTCACGAACTCGACGAGCGCGCGCCGGTACTGGCCCAGCGACTCGATCGAGACCCACTCCTCCGGTCCGTGGTGGCCATCGCCGCGCGGGCCGAACTCGACCCCGGGGATGCCCGCGTTCAGGAAGGAGATGACGTCGGATGTGCCGTCGCGGCCCACGGCGATGCTGTCCTGCACCGGGGTGGTCTTCGACACCGCCTCGGCGAGCACCTTCACGTGCGGCTCGTCGCGCGAGACGACGATCGGCTCGCGGTGGAAGACGTGCACGACCTTCGTGTCCTCGATCGCGTTGACGGCGGCCAGGATCTCGTCGGGGTCCTGGCCGGGCAGGTAGCGGATGTCCAAATCGATGGTGCAGGCGTCGGGGACGCGGTTGACGGCGTCGCCGCCGGTGATGCGTCCGAGCGAGATCGACGGGCGATCGAACAGCTCAGACGACGCGCGCGTGAAGGGCATCGACTCGATTCCACGGAAGACGTCGACAGCCTTGAGCACGGCGTTGTCGCCCAGCCACGGCGTCGAGCCGTGGGCCGAACGGCCCTCCACCCTCAGACGCAGGCCCAGCACTCCCTTGGCCTGTACGCCGATCCGGAGGTCGGTGGGCTCGCCGGTGATGGCGAAGTCGCCTACATACCCCTTCTCCACCACGAAGTCCGAGGCGCGGTGCTTCTGCTCGTCGGACTCCTCGTCGCAGACGCAGACGAAGTGGACCTTGACCGCGTTCTGGGCGGCCAGGTCCCGGACCGCGCACATCATCGCCGCCAGGCCGCCCTTCATGTCGTAGGCGCCACGCCCGATCAGGCGGTCGCCTTCCACGCGCGGCGTGAACTGCGGCTCGTGTGCGGGCACGACATCCAGGTGTCCGTGCAGCACGACCGTCGGGCCTTCGGCAGCCCCCACCGTGGCGGCCAGCACCGGCCGCCCGTTGTGGTTCTCGCCCTTCACCTCGACGTCGCGGGCCTCCAGCCACCCGTAGACGAAGGCTCCGGCGGCCTTCATTCCCTCCAGCGAGGACGTGTCGTAGGTGATCAGGCGCTCGGTGAGAGCGCGCTCATCCACAGCGAGGGATGGTAGTGGAGGTGCCGCCCAGGCGAGTCGCGCGCCATCTGATCGCGCCGCACCGTACGGCAGGGCTACGCTGTCGCCGTGACCCCGCAGCTCTTGGCCGCCGGGCGCGCGCGCGTGGCCCGCCGCTTGCCCGCAGTGCGCAGGCTCGCGGCGACCGACACCGGCCGCGCGGCGGGCATGGCGGTGGCGGTGGCGGTGATGAACGTGCTGGCGCTCGTCTTCACCATCGTCTTCGCCCGGCTGCTCGGCGCGGCGGGCTACGGATCGCTGGCCGTGCTGCTGTCGGCCTTCATCATTCTGATGGTCCCGGGCTCGGCGCTGCAGATCGCGACCGCGCGCGAGATCAGCCACGCGATCGCCGACGGCAAGCCGGACGCGGGAAGGGACGTGCGGCTGTGGCTGCGCCAGCTGGGCGTGGCCACGCTGGTGGTGGCGGTCGTCGCGATCCTGCTGCGCGAGGTGATCGCGACCGCGCTGGCGGTGGACGACTCCTGGGCCGCCGCCGCCGTACCCGTGTCGGGAATGTTGTGGGCGCTGGTCTGCGTGGAGCGAGGGGCACTGCAGGGCTTTCAGCACTACCGCCTGGTGGGCGGCAGCCTTGTGAGCGAGGCGGTGCTGCGACTGGTGTTCGCCCTGGCGCTCGTCGGTGCGGGCCTCGACGTGGCCGGCGCCTTTCTGGGCACGCCCGCCGCACTGCTGGGGCTGGGCCTGTTGCTCTTCGCCGCTCTGAGCCGGCACCTTCCCCACGGCGGCGCCGGCCGCGAAAAGGGCCTGGGAGAGCTGCTGGGTCGCTCGCGCGCCCCGGTGGTCGGGCTGACCCTGCTGTTCGCCCTTCAGGAAGCCCACGTGATCGTGGTCAAGCACGAGGCCAGCAGCGATGCGGCGGGCTCCTACGCAGTGGCCGCGGTGGCGGCCAAGGGGGTGATCTGGGTGGCCGTGGGCCTGGGCATGTACCTGCTGCCCGAAGCGGCCCGGCGCGCACGGGCGGGCGAAGACGCTCGGCCGGTGCTGCTCACCACCCTGGGGCTGATCGCTGCCGTGGGAGCTCCCATGGTGCTGGTCTACGCCGCGGCGGCGCAGCCGATGCTCAAGGCCATCTTCGGAGGAGACCTCACCGGCGCCACCGGCGCGCTGCCGTGGCTCGGCCTGGCCATGACCTTTCTGGCCTGCTCGTATCTGTGCGTGCAGTACCTGCTGGCCCTGGGACGCACGAGCTTCGTTGCGGTCCTCGCGGTCGGGGCGGTGGTCGACGTGGTCCTGTTGACGGCGATCGGCGCGAACCTGACCCGGGTGGCCGTGGCCCTGTTCGTGCTCCAAGCCGGATGCGCCGCCCTGCTGGTCGCGCTGTGCCTGCGCTCCGAGCCGGCGAAAGACCCACCGGACGAGCTCCTGCCCGTCTGACGCCCGGCGCCGCGGTTGCTCGGGTACGCTCGCCTGAAATCGCCCATGCCCACCCCACCCACGAGGTCGCCAACCAGGCCGCCCCGCTGCAGCCCTACAACGTGTTCGAAGCCGATACGGCCCTGGGCGAGGCGCTGGAGCGCGAAGGCGGTGAGTGGGGCATCGAGCGCATCCGCGACACCGGCGAGCTGGCCGGCTCCCCCGAGGCGCTGGAGCATTCCGAGCGCTGCGAGCGAAACGAGCCGGTGCTGCGCACCCACGACCGCTACGGCAACCGCATCGACGAGATCGACCTCGATCCCTCCTGGCACTGGCTCATGCGCGAGGGCATCCGGCGCGGCATCCACTCACTGCCCTGGGCCGACCCCCGCCCCGGGGCCCACACGGTCCGCGCCGGCCTGATGTTCGTCTGGGACCAGGTCAACGCGGGCGTGATGTGCCCGATATCCATGACCCACTCGGTCATCCCCGCTCTGCGGGAGGCTCCCGAGCTGGCCGAGCGCTGGGAGCGGAGGCTGGTCTCCACCGACTACGAGGGCGGCGCGATGGCCGGCATGGCGATGACCGAGAAGCAGGGCGGCTCGGACGTGCGCGCCAACACCACCCGGGCCGAGCCGCAGCCCGACGGCATCTACGCGATCACCTGGCGATCGAGTCCGAGGCCGCCACCTCCACCGCGATGCGCATCGCGCGTGCCTACGACGAGGACGGCGCAGCCTTCCGCCGCGTGGCCACCGCGGTATGCAAGTACTGGGTCTGCAAGCGCGCCCCCCAGCACGCCCTGGAGGCGCTCGAGTGCCTGGGCGGCAACGGCTACGTGGAGGAGTCGGGTATGCCGCGGCTCCTGCGCGACTCCCCGCTGAACTCGATCTGGGAGGGCTCGGGAAACGTGGCCGCGCTGGACGTGCTGCGAGCCCTGGGCCGCGAGCCCGAGGGGTTGACGGCGTTCTTTGCGGAGGTCGAGCTCTCCGCCGGCGCGGACCGCCGCCTGGACGCCCACGTCGACTCCCTCAAGACCGGTCTGGCCACCCTGGCCGCAGAGGGCAGCGACCCCGAGTTCGGCGCCCGCCGCGCCGTCGAAGACATGGGTCTGGCCCTGCAGGGCTCGCTGCTGGTCCGCCACGCCCCGGCCGCGGTGGCCGACGCCTTCTGCGCCTCCCGGCTCGCCCGCGACAGCGGCCGCGTCTTCGGCACGCTGCCCCGGGGCACCGACGCCGGCGCGATCGTCGACCGCGCGCTCGCCGCATGAATGAGCCGG
>JBBJOH010000230.1:0-2948 GCA_037720995.1 Thermoleophilaceae bacterium | reverse complement strand
GCTCACGGACGACGAGTCGGTCTCATACGGAGATTGCGAGCTGCCGCCCGGCGAGGGGGGCTGTGCGCCACCGCTTCAGATCCAGAACTCGACGACCTGCGCGCGCAACCCGGTCGCACTCGATGTGTCCCCTCGCCGCTTCTTCCGCGAACGCGGCGGCGCGATCGTTGGCGATTACACGGCTAACGCGGGTAGCTTCGATGTCGGCGTCGGAGGTCACACGGTCGCGGTCTTTGCGGACACCCGCCGGCGCGCCCGAGCGGTGGTCGGGCAGCTGCGTCGGCGCTCACAGGCCGCGCCACCGCCCCGCCTGGCCCCGCCTGCCTACCCGTACCGGGTGAGGCAGGAGCTCAAGCGCGTGCTCGTCGCTCGCAAGCGCAGTCCGACGGCCCGTGGGATAGCACGGCGGACCGGTGTGCCCGTCAGGGCCGTGCGCACGCGTCTGGCCCTGGGCAGGCTGGTTGGCGCGAGGGCCTTGCGCGGAATCCCGGTGCCCCGGCGCTCATGGAGCGCGGTGGAGCGTGATCGTCAGGTTTCCATCTCGGCGGGGGAGGAGTCGGTGGGCGCGGCCGCGCGTCAGTTCCGGCTGACTCATGCGCAGGTGCGCAGGGCCGTGCGCCGCGTGCGGGGCCTGACCGGCTCCTGCTAGCTCGATCCGACCCCGACGCACCTGTGGAGTCGTCGTGTCCTCGATCTGGGCTGCAGCGATGGAAGCCCGTCCCGCGAGCATCGCCAACGCCAGTAGGGCCGCCGCCCGGTCAGGGGGCTTCGGTGAAGCGCCGCTCCTGCGGGCGCGGCCACCGGTCGGCCCCGTGGGCGAGGCCACGCTGGTCGAGTTAGCGCTAGTCGCGGCGGGTAGGGCAGCGCCTGATCCGTCGCCCGTCTCGCCCTCGGACGGCGTGTCCGGGCGTGAAGTCGGCAACGTCTGCGCCTTGGATCAGATTGCAGATGTCGCCTGCGGCCCCTCGTCCCGGCTTCGTGCGGCGAAGCGAGCTGCGAACGGTGAAGACCGTACGCCTGACCTCGATCGCACGCAGGGCCGGGTACCAGGGCGCGATCCCGGCGTTGCGCTGGAGATAGCGAAGGAGGTCTTGGGCAAGGCGCCGATCAGCGGCCGACTGGCCGCGGAGCTCGATCCGCGGCGGGGATACTCGGATCTGACATCGGCTTCCGTTTCGGAAGCGCAGGACGGCCCTCAGGCTTCTGCCGCGCTTCAGCCGGATGTTCGCGGCGCAGCGGTCTGTCCTGCGGGAGTGACTGACCAGGCGATAGCGGCCTGCGGCAAGACCGGTGTTCAGCCAGAGCTGGCCGCGATACGTCCGTCGGAGCACGGTCGCGCCGGTGTCACTCCTCTGGATCGTCAGGTACCGCAGCGTGCCTTCGGAGCCCTGCCCCTTCACGACGAGTCGGGCCGACGGTCCGGCGTTCGCTGCGGAGGCGGGTGCCGGGCCATGAGCAGCGATCAGCCCGAATGTTCCGAGGAGCAGTAGTGCGACGCGTGCCACTGACGCGGAGTGTACGCCCGCTCCAGACCGTCCCGCCCCGCACCTAAGATGCACCGATGGAAGCCCGTCCCGCCAGCATCGCCAACGTGCCGGCGCCCGAGGCCGAAGCGGCCGAGCCCGCTGCCACCGCCGCCGCCCACGACGAGGTGCTGGTGCTCGACTTCGGGGGCCAGTACTCCCAGCTGATCGCCCGCCGCGTGCGCGAGTGCGGCGTGTTCAGCGAGCTGCTGCCCCACACCGTCCCGATCGAGGAGATCGAGAGGCGCGGGCCCAGGGGGCTGATCCTCTCCGGCGGCCCGGCGTCGGTGTATGCCGACGGCGCTCCGGTGCTGCGCCCCGAGCTGCTGGCGCTGGGGATTCCCGTGCTCGGCATCTGCTACGGCATGCAGGCGATGGTGCGCGGCCTGGGCGGCAGGGTGGAGAGCGCCGAGGTGGGAGAGTTCGGGCGCTCCCGGCTCACCGTGCACGAGCCCGGCCGGCTGCTGGCCGGCCTGCCCGCCGACCAGGCGTGCTGGATGAGTCACCGCGACACCGTCTACGAGGCCCCGCCCGGCATGACCGCCCTGGCCTCCTCTTCGGAGTCGCCGGTGGCCGCGTTCGAGGACACCGAGCGGGGGCTGTACGGGATCCAGTTCCACCCCGAGGTGGTGCACACCCCTTACGGCACGCAGATCCTCACGCGCTTCCTCCCGGACATCGCCGGCGCGCCGATGGACTGGAACGCCGCCTCGGTGGCCGAGGAGCAGATCCGCCGCATCCGCGAGCAGGTCGGCGACGGCCAGGTGATCTGCGGGCTCTCCGGCGGGGTCGACTCCTCCGTGGCCGCGCTGCTGGTGCACCGGGCGATCGGCGACCAGCTCACCTGCATCTTCGTCGACCACGGGCTGATGCGCAAGAACGAGGGCGACCAGGTGGTGGCCGCCTTCCGCGACTACTTCAAGGTGCCGCTCGTGGCCGTCGACGCCGAGGACCGCTTTCTGGACAAGCTCGCCGGGGTGACCGAGCCAGAGGCCAAGCGAAAGATCATCGGCAACGAGTTCATTCGCGTGTTCGAGGGGGAGGCGGCCAAGCTCTCCGACCCGCGTTACCTCGTCCAGGGCACGCTCTACTCCGATGTGATCGAGTCCGGCGGCGACGGCTCGGGCGCGGCCACGATCAAGAGCCACCACAACGTGGGCGGCCTGCCCGAGGATCTGCGGTTCGAGCTGGTGGAGCCGCTGCGGGCGCTGTTCAAGGACGAGGTGCGTCAGGTGGGGATCGAGCTGGGCCTGCCCGAGCGGCTGGTCTGGCGCCAGCCCTTCCCCGGCCCGGGCCTGGGCATCCGGATCGTGGGCGGCGAGGTCAACCGCGAGCGCCTGGAGATCCTCCGCGACGCCGACTACGTGCTCCAGGACGAGATCCGCGGCGCCGGCCTGTACCGCGACCTGTGGCAGTCCTTCTGCG
>JBBJOH010000229.1:0-2948 GCA_037720995.1 Thermoleophilaceae bacterium | reverse complement strand
CCGAGCTGGCGCCCGAGCGGGAGTTGTGGGCGAAGTAGCGCCGGCGCACCATGTCGTCGGTGTGCCGCTGGGCCGCGGCCGACAGACGGCGGTTCACGCGCAGGGCGCGCAGGCCGCGCGAGGCGCGCTCGCGGTTGAGCAGGCAGACGGTGCTGGATTCCAGCGCGCGCTCGGACACCTCGCCGCCCACGGCGTCGGAGTTGCCGCAGCTCGCCGCGGCCTGGGCCACCGGCGCCTCCACGGAGGAAGCGCGCTGCTCGGCGCTCGCGGGGGTGGCCATGACGGCGCAGAGGACCAGGGCGGCCAGGGCGAGAAGGAAGCTGTGGTGGCGAGAGAGGTTCATGACACCCCCTCTGTCGTTCGCCCGCCAGGCGACCGTGCGCTCGGGCCCTCGGTACTGGACGGATGGTGGACGCGACGCCGCTCCGGGCACAATGGAACGGTGTCCGACCCGCTTCGCAACTACCGCGCCAAGCGCGACCTGCAGACCACCCCAGAGCCCGAGGGGGCAGCACCCAAGCGCCAGTCGGACGAGGCGGCCGCAGTTTCCGGGAAGGGCAGGGATGCCCGATCCGGCGGGGGCATCGCCGTTTCCGGGAAGGGCAGGGATGCCCGATCCGGCGGGGGCATCGCCGTTTCCGGGAAGGGCAGGGATGCCCTTCCCGGCGAGGGCATCCGCATCCTTCGCTTCGTCATCCAGCAGCACCGGGCCTCGCACCTCCACTGGGACCTGCGCCTCGAGCACGACGGGGTGCTGGCCTCGTGGGCGCTCCCCAAGGGCGTCCCCGCGCACCCCGACGAGAACCGGCTCGCGGTGCGGACCGAGGATCACCCGCTCGAGTACCTGGACTTCCACGGTGAGATTCCCGCGGGCTCGTACGGGGGAGGGACCATGGAGATCTGGGACTCCGGCACCTACGAGGCCGAGAAGCTCCGCGACGACGAGGTGATCGTCCACCTGCACGGCGAACGGGTGCAGGGGCGCTACTCGCTCTTCAACACGCGCGGGCGCGACTGGATGATCCACCGGATGGACCCGCCCGCCCCCGGGGTGGAGCCCATGCCTCAAGAGCTGCAACCGATGCTGGCCAAGCTGGGCCCGCTGCCGCGCGACGACGAGCGGTGGGGCTTCGAGGTCAAGTGGGACGGGGTGCGGGCGATCGCCTACGTGGACGCCGGCCACCTGGAGCTGACCGGCCGCAACGGCAGCGACTTCACTCCCCGTTACCCGGAGATCAGGCAGATGGCGGTTGCCCTGGGATCGCGCCGGCTGGTGCTGGACGGTGAGGTGGTGGCCTTCGACGCGGCGGGAAGACCCAGCTTCGAGCGCCTGCAGTCGCGCATGCACCTGGCCTCGGACTCCCAGGTCAGGAGGCGGATGAAGGACCTGCCCGTGGCCTACGTGGCCTTCGACCTGCTGTGGCTGGAGGGCCGCTCAACCCTCTCGCTGCCCTACCGCGACCGCCGGCGGCTGCTGGAGGGCCTGGAGCTGGAGGGCCCGAGCTGGCGCACCCCGGCCTATCGCGAGGGCGACGGCAAGGCGCTGCTTCAGGCCAGTGCCCAGCAGCGGCTGGAGGGCGTCGTGGCCAAGCGCCTGGACGCGCCGTACGAGCCGGGACGCCGATCGAGCTGCTGGCTGAAGATCAAGAACAGGCCCTCCCAGGACGTGGTGGTCGGCGGCTGGCTGCCCGGCGAGGGCGGACGGTCCAAGACGCTGGGGGCGCTGTGCGTGGGCGTGTACGACGAGCCCGGGGGCGAGCTGCAGTACGCCGGCCGGGTGGGCTCGGGCTTCACCCAGGCCACGCTGGCCTCCACGCTGTCCCTGCTTGAGCCGCTGCGCCGCGACGGGTCGCCGTTCGCCGGTCGCCGGCCCCCGAGGCAGACGATCTTCGTGGAGCCGCGGCTGGTGGCCCACGTGGAGCTCGCGGAGTGGACGCGCGCGGGCACGCTGCGGGCGCCGTCGTTCAAGGGGCTGCGCGACGACGTCGAGCCGAGCGAGGTCGTGCGCGAGGCGTGAGGATGTCGGTGCGGGCTTCACTGCGCCCGCACGCACGGCTTCTTGCCGAGGTGTTGTGAAGACCCGAGTCCGGGTACCTTGTCTGACCTATGGCGCGTGCCATCTGGAGCGGGGCGATCTCCTTCGGCCTCGTGAATATCCCCGTGAAGCTGTACAGCGCCGTCTCGCGTAAGACGGTTCGCTTCAACCAGCTCGACGGGCGCGACAACTCGCGCATCCAGCAGAAGCGGGTAAACCCGGACACCGGCGACGAGGTCCCCTACGACCAGCTGGTCAAGGGCTACGAGCTGAGCCCCGACCGCTACGTGGTGATCGAGCCCGCCGAGCTCGATGCGCTGCAGCCCGAGAAGACGCGCACGATCGACATCGAGGACTTCGTCGACCTGCACGAGATCGACCCGATCTACTACGACCACCCCTACTACCTGGCGCCGGGGCAGGGAGCGGACAAGGCCTACTCGCTGCTCTACTCGGCGATGGAGGCCTCCGACAAGGTCGGCATCGCGCGCGTGGTCATCCGCTCCAAGGAGCAGCTCGTCGCCATCCGCGCCCACGAGGGCGTGCTGACCATGGAGACCATGCTGTTCTCCGACGAGGTGGTCCCGCCCGCAGAGCTCGGCGAGCTGCCCGACGACAAGAAGACCAAGGCCTCCAAGAAGGAGGTCGACATGGCCCAGCAGCTGATCGACTCCCTGACCACGGAGTTCGATCCCTCCAAGTACCGCGACGAGTACCGCGACGCCGTGCTGGAGATGATCGAGCGAAAGGCCGAGGGCCACTCGGTCGCGGTCGAGGCCCCCGAGCCCAGCAAGCCCGACGAGGTCCCGGACCTCATGGCCGCGCTCGAGGCCTCGATCTCCTCCTCCAAGCGCCAGAGCAGCGGCGGGTCGCGCTCGGGCTCCGGGTCCAAGTCGTCCAACGGATCCAAGTC
>JBBJOH010000228.1:0-2951 GCA_037720995.1 Thermoleophilaceae bacterium | reverse complement strand
CCGGTCGTCGGCATCCGAGATGGGCACGGATGCCCGTCCGGTCGTCGGCATCCGAGATGGGCAGGTGCCCGTCCGGTCGTAGGGCATTATGAGCGGCCATGGCCGAGCGATCGAAGCGGGAGCGCAGCCGGGCGGCCGCCCGCGAGGCGGTAGCCCAGGCGGGGACGCTCTCGCCCACCGCGCCTGCGGCGACTCCTGCCCCCCGGGGGGGGCGCCACCAGGACCCCTTCAGCGGCGAGATGCGACGCCGTCAGGTGCTGCCGCTGCTGGTCTTCCACCTGATCGCCCAGGGCCCGTCGTATGGCAATCAGCTCATGGAGCGCATCGGCGGGCTTACCGAGGGCGTGCTGTCGGTGAACCCCAACACGATGTATCCGCTGTTGCGCAAGCTTGAGGAAGAGGGGCTGATCGAGGGCCAGTGGGAGCACCCCGAGCGGCGCACCCGCCGCTTCTACTCGCTCACCCGCAAGGGCCGGGCAGAGTACAGGCGCCTGCTCGAGGACGTGCGCCCGTTCCTGGAGAACGTGCAGCACTCGGTGGACGAGATCATCGACGAGGTCTACGGCTGATGGGCCGCGCGGTGGAGGTCGCCGGCGCCGTTGCGCTGGACCCCGAGGCGGCGGCCGCGCTGTGGCGCGACGTGCGCCGATGGTCGGGCTTCGTCGAGGGGCTGCAGCGGATCGAGGAGGAAGGCCGCGACTGGCCCCGGCCCGGCGCCAGGGTCGTGTGGGCGTCGCGGACGGGCGGGAGAGGCCGGGTGACCGAGAAGGTCGAGTCCTCGACGCCCACGAGCTTTGCCACCCGCGTCCACGAGGAGCGGCTGACCGGGACGCAGGCGATCGCCTTTACGCCCGCCGATGACGGCGGCTGCGCCGCCCATCTGAGCCTGGAGTACGAGCTGGCCGGCGCGGCCCCGCTGAAGGGGCTGACCGACCTGCTGTTCATCCGCCGGGCCCTGCGCGACTCGCTGACCCGAACGCTGCGCCGCTTCGCGGTCGAAGCCCAGGAGGACGCGGGGCTCCGCTGATGCCCATGACCGACCCCGCATCCATGCGGGTTCGGTAGCTGATGCCCATGACCGACCCCGCATCCATGCGGGTTCGGTAGCGTCCCGGCCGACCAGCCAGCTTCGACCCAGGAGATACCTTGGCCAAGAAGGAGCCCCGTCAGCTGCAGGGAAAGGTCGTCGCCATCACCGGCGCGGCCCGAGGCATCGGCCTGGCCACGGCCCGGGCCCTCTCGGCCAAGGGGATGAAGGTGGCCATCGGGGACCTCGACAAGACCGACTCCGACAAGGCGGCGGCGTCGGTCGACGGGGCCCACGGCTTCGAGCTCGACGTGACCGACCCGGAGTCCTTCGCGCGCTTCCTCGATGGCGCCGAGGAGGCGCTTGGCCCCATCGACGTGCTGGTCAACAACGCGGGGATCATGCAGCTCGGGCCATTCGTGGCGGAGTCGGCGGCCACCGCCCGCCGCCAGGTGGACATCAACGTGCACGGCGTGCTCAACGGCATGCGGCTGATCCTCCCGCGCTTTCAGACCCGGGGCAGCGGCCATCTGGTGAACATCGCCTCCACTGCCGGCAAGGCCGGGATTCCCGGCGGAGCCACCTACTCGGGCACAAAGCACTTCGTGGTGGGCACGAGCGAGGCCGTCCGGCTGGAGTTGCGGGGCAGCGGCATCGAGGTCTCGTGCGTGATGCCGGTGGTGGTGAACACCGAGCTGGCCACCGGACTCACCGAGGCCCGCGGGATCAGGAACGTGAGCCCGGAGGAGGTGGCCGACGAGATCGCCTCCGTGCTGGCCGAGCCCCGCTTCGACGTCTTCGTGCCCCGGTCGGTGGGCCGCATCACCAAGACCATGGGCGTGCTTCCCCGCGGGGCCCGCGAGGGTGTGGCCCGGGCCCTGAAGGCCGACCGCGTGCTGGCCCAAGTGGACACGAAGGCGCGCGAGGCCTACGAGCTGCGCGCCAGCCGCTCGGATCCGCGGCTCCAGGCCGCCGACGAGCACGAGCAGCTGACGCCGGGCGAGTAGCCGTGCGCGTGCTCAGGGCGGGCGTCGTGGGCGCGGGCACCATGGGGGGCGAGATAGCGCAGGTGATCGCCTCCGCGGGTGTGCCCGTCGTGCTCAAGGACATCGAGCAGAGCTTCGTGGATGCGGGGCTGGAGAAAGCCGGGCAGGTCACGGGCGCCCAGCTGGAAGGCCTGGTCGAGAAGGAGAAGCTGACCCAGGAGGAAGCCGACGCCCAGGCCGAGGAGGTCGTGGGCCGGATCACGGGCGCGACCGACTACGCCGGCTTCGGCGAAGTCGACTTCGTGATCGAGGCCGTGCCTGAGCGGATGCCGGTCAAGCAGTCGGTGCTGGCCGAGCTCGACGCGGTCTGCCCGGGCCACGCCATCCTGGCCTCGAACACTTCGTCGTTGTCGATCACCGAGATGGCCGAGGCGACGGGGCGCCCCGGCAAGGTGGTCGGCTTCCACTTCTTCTACCCGGCGTCGACGATGCGGCTGATCGAGGTGATCGAGGGCGAGGACACCTCCGAGGACACGCTGCAGGCGGCCAACAACTTCGCCGGCCGGCTCCGCAAGACCGCCATCCGCTGCGGCGACGCACCGGGGTTCGTGGTCAACCGGATACTCAACTCGGCCATCTCGGAGATCTGGAAGGTGACCGACGGGGAGGGTCTGGACGTCCAGGAGGTCGACAGGGTCATCCAGGACTCGAGGGCCGCTCCGGTGGGCCCCTTCTACCTGACCGACCTGCTGGGCCTGGACACCGTCCTGCACGTGGCCGAGCACCTGCACGACTCCTACGGTGACCGCTTCTACGTGTCCTCCGCCATGCAGAAGCTGGTGGCCGACGGCAACCTGGGCAAGAAGACCGGGAAGGGGTTCTATGAGCACGGCTCCCCCCAGCGTGAGCAGGCGGTGCCCGCGAACGAGGACCTCCCC
>JBBJOH010000227.1:0-2957 GCA_037720995.1 Thermoleophilaceae bacterium | reverse complement strand
GCCACGTCCGCCTCCTTGGACACGTCGGCCCCTACGGCGACGCCCGAGGAGCCGGCCGCGGCCACTCCGTCGACCACCGCCTCGGCGTCGCCGGGGGTGTCGATGTGGTTCACGGCGACCAGCGCGCCGTCGGCCGCCAGGCGAAGCGCGGTCGCGCGGCCGATGCCCGATGCGGCGCCGGTCACCACGGCCCGGCGCCCGGAAAGCGGAGAGGGCGCCGAAGCGCCCTCTCGCGGTACTGCGGACACGGCTGGTACCTCAGGTCTCGCGGTCCAGCTTGGCCGCGCGCTCGGACTCGGCGTCCGCCTTCTCCTGCTGACGCGCCGCGTTGTCCTGGGCGTTGCCCTTCTGCTCTTCCTTGCGGCCCTGCTGGCGCAGGGATGCGTCGTCTGTCACGTCGCCGGCCGCCTTCTTGGCGCGGCCGGTGATCTTGTCCATGATGCCCACGTTTGATTCGTCTCCTCGTTCGGGGGGACTCCGTTCGTGGTTACCCGCGGGCTCGATCCCCTAACTACTTGGTCCCGGGACCGTCGGAGCCTGCTGACTCCGCGGCCCGGCGCCGGGCGCTCTTCCAGCTCCCGAAGGCCTCGAATACGTCGTGCAGGGGGGGAAGGCCGGAATCCTGTGCCGCCAGCTGCTGGTAGTCCACCATCAGCAGGCGGTCGGGCCGTTCGCCCCGGCCCTCGGCTACGGCCCGGATCGCGGCCAGGACGGCCTCCGGCGACGCCGCGTCCCCGTCGCTGTCGGCGCGCTTGGCCCGGCGGCTGAACATGCCGGCGGCGGTGCCCTTGGCGCCGGGCTCGCTGGAGGGCTCGGACAGGCCTCGCCGGGCGCCGATCAGCAGGTGGCAGTGGGGGCAGCGGACCGGCGACGCGGGCCACGGCGTCCCGGCCCCGGCCTCCACCAGCAACTGGCAGTGGGGGCAGAACCCCCCGGCCTCGGCTGTCTTGTCGACCGTTGCCATTGCGCGTCACGCAATGACCCGAAGCGAGGCGCCTCAAACCTCGCGGGGTGATGAGGGCGCAACGGTCGCTCGCCCTCCGGTACCTTCTCTCGGGCGTCGGCCGGCCACTCCATCGCGCCAACGCTAGAGGGGAACGCGCCGGACGCGGCGTTGCCCTTGCGCACCCGCGGAAGCCTCTCTATATAAGGGGGCCGTGTCGTTGCCAGAAGCAGAGGGTCCCCAGTGTCTGCCATCCCCGCCCCCGCAGCACGCCTAGCCGGTCCGGCACGGTGCCGAGCTGGGTTTACGGCCGGGGACGATGAGCAGGCGCTCCTCGCGCGCTACGCCCAGGGCGAGGTCGGCGTCCGCGGCACCCTGGCCGAGCGCTACATGCCCATGGCCAGGCGGCTCGCCGCCCGCCATCGCAACTCCGGTGAGGCCAGGGAGGACCTGGAGCAGGTCGCCTTCGTAGGGCTGCTCAAGGCGATCGACCGCTATGACCCCGATCTCGGGTCGTTCATCGGCTACGCCGTCCCCAGCATTCGCGGGGAGCTCAAGCGCCACTTCCGGGACAAGGGGTGGGGCATGCGCGTGCCGCGCGCCCTGCAGGAGCGGTGGATCACGGTGAGCGCGGCCTCCGAGACGCTGTCCGGGCGTCTGGGCCGCTCGCCCACTCCCAAGGACATAGCTCATCAGACCGGGCTCAGCCTGGACGAGGTCCTGGAGGCGCTGGAGGCCTCGGCTGCCTACTCGCCGCGCGCCCTGGACGCGCCCATGGCCCTCGACGACGACGCCGGACGCACGCTGGGCGACTCAGTCGGTGCGGAGGACGCCGGCTTCGAGATGGTGGAGCTCGCCCAGGCGATCGGGCCGGCGTTTCACGACCTCCCCGAGCGTGAGCAGCAGATCCTGCGCCTGCGCTTCGTGGAGGATCTGACCCAGTTGGAGATCGCCGGGCGGGTCGGGATCTCCCAGATGCATGTGTCGCGGCTGCTGCGACGGTCGGTGCGCGAGCTCTCCCGAGCCACGGGCGAATGAGCTAAGTAGACGCCGGCCAGTTTTCGCCGACGCGGCGATGGGTAGTCCGGCGCCATGACCATGTCCGTCGGCGGAGTCGCCGGGTGCGAGCAAGTCACGCCCGAGTGCCACGAGCGAACACCGTGATCGACATCGAGATCGGGATCGTGCGACCCGAATTGACGCTGAACATGCCGGCGGACCAGGACACGCTGCCGCTGGTTCGGCAGGCGCTGCGCTCTCTTGGAGAGACCGTGGATGCGGATATCGAGGCGCTCGAGGACGCCGAGCTCGCGGTGACCGAGGCCTGCGCGAACGCCGTGGAGCACGCCTACGGCGGCGAGGGCGGCGAGGTCGTGGTGACCTTCGTTCCCGACAGCTCGGTGATGCAGGTCAGCGTGGCGGATCGCGGAGTGGGACTACCGCAGGAGGTGAGGGCCACCGCCAACGGACGTGGCTTCGGTCTTCCCCTGATCGAGAGCATCGCCACCCACGTCGAGTTCGAGCCCGGCGAGGGCACCGATATCAGGATGGCCCTGCCCCTGGGCCGCTCGGACCATCCCGTGGTCGACGGGGCGCCCGGCATAGAGCCCGCCGAGCGGATCCTGCGCCGGCTGGTGGCCGTGGTGGCCGCCCAGCTGGACATGTCCACCGAGCGCGTGATGGAGGGCCTCCTGCTTGCCGAGCTGGTGGCCCGCAACGCCCTGCGGCACCTGGTCGGCGACCGCGTGCATGTGAGAATCGAAGGGGTGGACGCGGGCTTCGAGCTGCGCGTCGGCCCGCTGGAGGCCGGCGGGGCGGGCGCGGTGATCGCCGACAGCGAGGTCCCGGTGGTGGGCTCGGTGGTCGAGAAGCTCGCCGACGAGCTCCGCACCGACTATGAAGACGGCCTGGAGCACCTTGCGCTGCGCATCGATCCTCGCGGCTAGGAGAGCCGGTCAGCCAGTCGCCGCCGTCTACTCGCGCGCCAAGGACGGCACACGAGTCGAACGCGTTA
>JBBJOH010000226.1:0-2982 GCA_037720995.1 Thermoleophilaceae bacterium | reverse complement strand
CCCCGCAGGACGCCCTCGAGATCGGCCCCCGCCAGGCCGCCACCCCGCAGGACGCCCTCGGGGTCGGCCTCCGCCAGGCCGCCCTGCCGTCCGAGCGCCCTCCACAGGGCCGCCAGTTGGCTCCGCAGGCCGAGCTCCAGGCGCGAGCAGCCCAGGGCGAACTCGGCCTCGGGTGCTCCCCAGGCCAGGTGGGCAAAGCCCGCGCCCTGCGTGAGCACGGCGAGCCCCTCGGCCACGGGCGGCGGATCGACCACCACGAGGTGGGTGAAGGGCTCCGCCAGCTCCGGCCTCCGCGCCAGCGCGGTCCAGGACGCGACGGCCAGGCCGTCGGCGGCCATCCCCGCCAGCGAGGCCTCCAGGCCCTGACGCCGGCGGCCCACGTCGGCCACCACCATCAGCACCGGCTCGCCGCCCGAGAGCAGGTCGACGGCGATCCCCGCGAGACCCTCACCCCGGCGGTCGCGCACGCCGCGGACAGGCAGCGGGGGCCCGGCCGCGGGGCCCTCACCCCGGCGGTCGCGCACGGTGCGCACGGGCACCGGGGGCCCGGCCGCGAGGGCCCACCACAGCCCGGGGTCGCATTCGAGCTCCGCGGCCAGCTCGTCCCAGAAGTCCCCCTCCCCCACGTCGCGCACCTCTCCCGTGCGCGCGGGGCTCAGGGCCTTGAGCACGACGCGGGCCTCCACCGCCCCGTTCCAGCGGTTGCGCTCCAGGCTGACGGCCACGTCGTGGGGCGTGGCGCCGGCGGCGGCCAGCGAGCGCTGGGAGCGGCGGAAGGCCACGCCGCGGGCCCGGGCGCCGCCGCCCACCAGTGAGAACCGGGCATGCTTTCGCTCTTCGCCCATGGCGGTCACGTGCTCTATCCGCGCGGCGGGGACGAGCAGCGTGGGCGCGGGGTTGCCCGCGCCGAAAGGGCCGAGGCGCTCTAACTACTCGGCGGTTTCGAGGGTGAGGGCGCCGCCGGGGATCACGGCGTCGACGCGCTCGACCGGGACGAGGTCGCCCGGCGCCAGTTGCGCGCCGGCGTGGGCGGCCAGCGCGCGACGAAAGCCCTCGACGTGGGCGGCCTCGATCTGCAACCCGGCGGCCATCCTGTGCCCCCCGTAGCCGAGCAGGTGATCGCTCGCGGCCGACAGGCCCGCGTGCAGGTCATACGGCGCGATGCTTCGCCCCGACCCGCGACCGCTCCCGCCTTCCAGGGCGATGACCACCGCCGGGCGGCGGAAGCGCTCCACCAGCCGCGAGGCGACGATGCCCACCACGCCCGGATGCCAGTCCTCGCCGGCCACCACCAGCGCTGCGGCGCTCATCTGGCCGGCGCAGGCCGCCTCGGCGGCGTGCAGGATGCGCTGCTCGGTCTCGCGGCGGTCGTGGTTGAGCCCGTCGAGCTCGGTGGCCACCGCGTGCGCGCGGTCCTCGTCTTCGGTGAGCATCAGCTCCAGGGCGGCGTCGGCGCGCTGGAGGCGACCGGCGGCGTTGATCCGCGGCCCCAGCCTGAAGCCGGCCGACCGGGCGTCGACGTCGCCCGGCTCGAGGTCGGCCACCTTCATCAGGGCGCGCAGGCCGGGCTTGCGGGTGCGCGCGATGGCCGCCATGCCCTCGCGGGCGATGCGGCGGTTCTCCCCCCGCAGCGCGACCATGTCGCAGACCGTGGCCAGGCCGGCCAGGTCCAGGTCCTCTTCGGCCTGCGCGGGGTCCTGCCCGGCGCGGGCGAGCAGGGCCTCCGACAGCTTGAGCACCACCCCGGCGGCGCACAGCTCTGCGGCGGGAGCCTCCTGCCCGTCCGGGCCCAGGGCCGGGTGCACGATCGGGCAGTCGGGCAGGACGGGGCCGGGGCGGTGGTGGTCTGTCACCAGGACCTCCATCCCGAGCTCCTTCGCCCGGGCCACCTCTTCGACCGAGGTCACCCCGCAGTCGACGGTGACCAGAAGCTGGGTGCCGTAGGCGGCGATCCGCTCGACCGCCTCGAGAGTCAGGCCGTAGCCCTCGGCGCGGCTGGGCAGCTGCCACACGGGGTCGGCGCCCAAGGCGCGCAGCGTGCGGATCATCATCGCCGTGGAGCAGACCCCGTCCACGTCGTAGTCGCCGAAGACGAGGATGCGCGATCCCTTCTGCACGTGGCCGAGCACCAGCTCGCACGCCGGCCCCGCGCCGGGGAGGTCGGTGCCGCTGGTGCGCACCGCCGCCGCCAGGAACTCACGGGCCTCGGCCGGGTCGGTGTGCCCGCGACGCACGAGGATGGCCGCCGCGGCCGGGCCGAGCCGAAGCTCGTCCTGGAGTCGCAGCGAAGCGCCGTAGTCGTAGGGCGAGCAGTTCCAGGAGAGAGGGGTCATGCGAGCGTCCATCGTGGCCGGTGAAGCCGACGGAACCCGAGGCTTCGCCCCCCAACTCGTTGTAGGCCGTGCATCTGCCGTATTGCTAGCCTAGCCCTATGGCTCGCACTCAGACTATGGTGCAGCTCTCCGAGCAGCTGGTCGAAGCGCTGGACCGTGCTGCCGCCGATCGCAACCGGTCTCGCTCCGCCCTTATCCGAGAGTTGCTCTGGGAGGCGCTGAGCGAGGATAGGGAGCGCGAGATAGGCGAGCAGATCGCTGACGGCTACCGCCGTATTCCCCAGGGCAAGCCGGACGAGTGGGGAGATCTGTCGGCCGCGTCAGAGCTCGCCCACCGGAGGGTTCTCAGACGACTCGATGCCGAGGAGCGCGCGGCAGGTTACGACCCTTGGTGAGCCGGGGCGAGGTCTGGTGGTACGAGGAACCGGCGTCGGCGCCTCGGCCTCATCTCATTCTCACCCGCGACGAGGTGATCCCGGTTCTCAACGAGGTTCTAGCGGTGCCGGCTACGCGGACGACGCGAGGCATCGCAACCGAGGTTCCCCTGGACGCCACCGACGGAATGCCGGAGGCCTGTGCGCTGACGCTGGACAATCTGGTGCCGATCTTGACCTCGGGGTGCACCACGCGGATCACGCTTCTGAGTCCC
>JBBJOH010000225.1:0-3011 GCA_037720995.1 Thermoleophilaceae bacterium | reverse complement strand
CTGCGCAAGCGCCCGGGCTGCTCGGGCTACAACACGATCGCCTCGGCCTTGACCGACTCCTTCCGCGCACGCGGGCCGTGGTCGCCGGCGCAGCTGCGCCGGCTCGGGGTCGCGGAGGTCGCAGAGGTGCTCGGACAGGACCCCCGGCACGAGCTGATGGCCCTCTACGCCGACGCCCTGGCCGAGCTGGGCGCGTTCATGGGCGACCGCGCCGCACTCGAGGTGGTGGCTGACGCCGGCGGGTCCTCCCAGCGGCTGGCGCGACAGCTCGCCGAGGGCATGCCGATGTTCGAGGACCCCGGCTTCTACAAGCGCGCGCAGATCGTGCCCAGCGACCTGGCGCTGGCGGGCGTGGCCGAGTTCTCCGACCTCGATCGCCTGACGATCTTTGCCGACAACCTGGTGCCCCACGTCCTGCGCGTCGAAGGGGTGCTGCGCTACGGCCGGGACCTGGCCGCCCGCATCGACGCGGGCGAGCGGCTGGACCCGGGGCCCGAGGAGCGCGAGATCAGGGCCTGCGCCGTGCACGCCTGCGAGCTGATCGCGCCGAGGCTGGGCGTGGCGCCCAGGGTGCTCGACGGCTGGCTCTGGAACCGGGGACAGCAGCCGCGCTACAAGGCGCTCCCGCGCCACCGCACGCGCACGACGGCCTACTGACCCGCGCCGCGGAGATCGCCCAGCCGCCGGCGGGATCGCTGCCGCCGGAGCTCGCTCACCCACCGGCGGGGTCGCTGCCGGCGCGGCGGCGCAGAGGGGTGACCTCCCCGGCCTCGGGGCGCTTGCCGGTCAGCTCGGCTACCAGCCCCTCGAGCTCGTTCACGCGCGTCGCCAGACCGCGCAGCGCGTCGGCCACGGGGTCGGGCAGGTGGGCCCAGTCGGCGTCGGGGCCCTCGGGGCGCCGGCCGTCCACTCGCACCGGATGTCCGGGGTTGCCGACCACGGTGGAGTTGTCCGGCACGTCGTGGATGACCACCGAGTTGGCCCCGATCTTCGCGCAGTTGCCGACCTCGATCGCCCCGAGCAGCTTGGCGCCCGACCCCACGACCACGTCGTCGCCCACCGTGGGGTGGCGCTTGCCGCGCTGGAAGCCGGTTCCGCCCAGCGTGACGCCCTGGTAGAGGGTCACGTTGGAGCCGATCCTCGCCGTCTCGCCGATCACCACCCCGGCGCCGTGATCGATGAACAGCGCATCGCCGATCGAGGCAGCCGGATGGATCTCCACGCCGGTGACCATGCGGGTGGTGTTGGCCACCAGGCGCGGGGCCAGCGGCAGCCCGGTCTGGTGCAGGGCATGGGCCACCCGGTGCGAGAGCAGGGCCTGGACGCCGCCGTAGGTCAGCAGGATCTCCACGCGCCCGGCGGTCCGCGCCGCGGGGTCGCGGTCCTGCGCAGCCGTGAGGTCCGCGCGCACCTCGCGCGCCACTCGGGTCAGCGTTCTGAGTCCCAGCATGCTCAAGAGGATGCCTCACGCGGGGCCTGGTCTCCACAGGCCGGGCAGTCCGCGCGCCGGCTCGTGCTGACGATCGTCTGCTCGGAGGTCATGCCGTCGATGCGCATGATGCGGTCAAGCAGCGGCTCGCCCACCCCGCTGATCAGCTTCAGCGCCTCGAGCGCCTGGAACGATCCGATCACACCGGCCATCGCCCCGAGTACCCCGGCCTCGCGGCAGCCGCGCCGCGACTCGGGCGGTGGCGCGACCCCGAAGGCGCAGCGGTAGCAGGCGGACTCGCCCGGGCGGACCGACAGGACCAGGCCCTCGAAGGCCACCACCCCGGCCTCCACTAGAGGGACGGCCTGCGCGCAGCAGGCGTCGTTGACCGTGTAGCGAGACTCGAAGGAGTCGGTGCAGTCCACCACCACGTCGGCGCCCATGACGATCGCCTCGGCGTTGGCCTCCGACAGCTCCACCGGGTAGGGCTCGATCGCCACTTCGGGGTTCAGCAGCCCGAGCTTCGCCGCCGCCACGTGCGCCTTGGGAGCCTCCACGTCGGGGGTGAAGAACAGCGGCTGGCGATGCAGGTTGGACAGCTCGACGGTGTCGAAGTCCACGAGCCCGATCTGACCGACGCCGGCCGCGGCCAGGTAGGTGGCCACCGGGCTGCCCAGCGCCCCGGCGCCCACCACGATCGCGCGCGCGGCCTTGCACCGCTCCTGTACCTGACCGCCCCAGTCGTCCATGAGCAGCTGGCGCGAGTAGCGCTCCAGCTCAGCTCCAGAGAGCGTCACGAGGGGGCGAAGAAGGGCGTGCTCACGTAGCGCTCCCCCGAGTCGGGCATGACCACCGCGATCCGCCTGCCTCGCATCTCGGGCCGCGAGCCCAGCCCGATCGCAGCCCACAGCGCCGCGCCGCAGGAGATGCCGCACAGCACGCCCTCCGTGCGGGCGCAGCGGCGCGCGGTTTCGATCGCGTCCTCGTCCTCCACCGCCACCAACTCGTCGAGAACGTCGCGGTCGAGCACCGGGGGCACGAAGCCCGCGCCGATCCCCTGGATCTTGTGCGGACCCGGCCGGCCGCCGGAGAGCACCGGCGAGGAGGCCGGCTCCACGGCGACCACGATCAGGTCGGGGTTCAGCTCCTTGAGGCGCTCGCCCGCTCCGGTCACCGTTCCCCCGGTGCCCACGCCGGCCACCAGCGCGTCCACGCGGCCGTCCATGTCGCGCCAGATCTCCTCGGCGGTCGTGCGGCGGTGGACCTCCGGGTTGGCCGGGTTGGAGAACTGGTCGCAGATGTAAGAGTCGCCCCGCTCGGAGGCGATCCGCCTGGCGGCATCGACCGCCTCGGTCATCCCGCCCATCGACTCGGTGACGTGAACCTCGGCGCCGTAGAGCTTGAGCAGGCCCTCGCGCTCACGGCTCATGCCCTGGGGCATGATCAGCACGAGCTCGTACCCGCGGGCGGCGCACACGAACGCCAAGGCGATGCCGGTGTTGCCCGATGTGGCCTCGACGATGGTCGTGCGCCCCGGCTCGATCCGGCCCTCGGCCTCGGCGGCGTCGATCATGGCCACCCC
>JBBJOH010000224.1:0-3013 GCA_037720995.1 Thermoleophilaceae bacterium | reverse complement strand
GCGTCAGGTGGTCCCAGGAGGACGCGCGCGCCGCGAGCGTGAGCCCGGTGCACGTCGCCCCGGTGCCGCCCCACTCACTTGCGGGGCGAAGGCTTCCCGGGCTTGGCCCGGGGCGTCGCCAAGCGTTCGCGCCTGGGCGTGGCCGCCGGGGCCTTGCCGGGCGCCACCGGCCTCGTGGCCCCGACCCGTCGTCCCGGGGCGGCGCTCGGGCGTTGGGTTTGGGTTCGTCTCGCCGAGGGGGCGGGCTTACCGCGCCCGACGGTCTGGGAAGCTCGCTGGCCCTTCCCCTGGCCCTTCCCCTGGCCCTTCCCCTGGCCCTGCGACGGCGATGGAGCCGACGCTGCGGACCCTCGGCGTCTCGTGGGTCTGGCCCGGCCACGTCCTTTAAGCGTGGATGCAGAGTCCCGGCGGCCGCCAGGAGTCGTTGGGGCGGTGGCCTCAGAACCGGCTGAGATCCCCGTCCGAGGGCCGGTGCCTTGCCCCTTTTGTTCGCTCCGGGCCGGCGGGGGTGGGCCATTGTCGCCCGTGAAGTGCTTCACCGTTGCCCCCCCGCCGAGCGCGGCGCCTGCCAGCGCACCAGCAACGGCCACCTTTGCCACGGCCCCCGTGGCCAACGGGGCGCCGCCGGCGATCAGGCCCGCGGGGGGGGCGGCGGCCCCGCCCCCGCCCCCCCCCCCGCCCCCCCCCCCCCCGCCGCGCTTGAGCCCAAAGCTCGGGACGACAGGCAGCAACAGAGCCAGCATCCGGCGCTGCCGGCGCACGTCTTCGAGGTAGGCCGAGCAACCCACGCACTCCTTGAGGTGGTGGCGCAGCTTGCCCTTGCGCAGGGAGCCCTTGCGGGCCGTGGCCAGCTCAGCCCGGATCTCCTCGCACGGCGCGGCCCGGGCGTCGCGGCGCTCCATCAACCCGGAACGCGCTCTGAAGACCAGGCCCTTCACGCTCGCCACCGGACAGCCGAGCACCACGGCGACCTCTGAGTGGGAGAGATCCTCGAGCTCGGTGAGCACGAGGGCCTCGCGCTGATCGGGCGGGAGATCCTGGACATCGGCGACCAGGGCGCGGAGATCGGCCCGGCGACGCACGTCATCGTCGAGCCCGGCCGTGCTGACCTCGGCCTCGGAATCGCCACTCTCGCGCCGCGCGCGAAGCACCGAAAGGCTGCGGTTGCGCGCGATCGCGTAGAGCCAGGGCTTGAAGTCGATCTCGCGCTCGTCGCGAAGCAGACCGCCGTGGGCCGCCGCGAAGGTGTGCTGCACGGCGTCCTCGGCCTCCTCGATGCTGCCGAGCATGTGCCGGCAGAAGGAGAGCACGCCCGGCACGTAGCGCTCGTAGAGCACCTCGAAGGCGCCCTCGTCTCCATCTCGCACGCGCGCGACCAGGTGGGCGTCAGAGCGCACGGCGAGTAGCCTCTTCGGCGTTCGCCGGCCCGCCGTCCGGGACGGCACGGGTATCGATGCCTCGGCCACTGCCTCATCGTTACACCAACGCGCGGCCCCCGTCGAGGTTCGCCGGTAACTGGCGAACCTTCGCCCCCCTAGGGCGTTGGAGCATCCAGAACCTCGAAGCAAGACGAAAGGAACATCTACATGCGACGCGTGCTTCTCCCCTGTATCGGCCTGGCCCTGCTGGTCGCCCCCGCCGGCGCAACGGCCCAGCCCACCTCCACCGACAAGTCCAACGCCGCCAAGGAGTGCCGTTCCGAGCGCGGAAGCACCGCCGCCACGCGTGAGGCCTTCCGTGTGAAGTACGGCACCAACAAGAGCGGCAAGAACGCCTTCGGCAAGTGCGTCTCCAAGCGCTCCCGGGCCGAGGAGTCCCAGCGCGAGGCCGCAAAGGAGAACGCCGCGAAGGCCTGCAAGGCCGAGCGGGCCGCCGACCCCGCCGCCTTCGCGCAGAAGTACGGCACCAACAAGAACGGCAAGAACGCGTACGGCAAGTGCGTGTCGGGCAAGGCCACCGAAGGTAAGGCCAAGTCCGACGCCAAGGACGCGCAGAAGATCAAGCAGGTCAAGAGCGCGGCCAAGGGCTGCGCCGCAGACCGCAAGTCGATGGGCGCGGACGCATTCGCCGACAAGTACGGCACGAACGAGAGCAAGAGCAACGCGTTCGGCAAGTGCGTGTCGAGTAAGGCGAAGGCCAAGTCCAACGCCTGACCTCTACGCGCAGCGAAAGCTTCCGAGGGCCCTCTGGGCCCGACGGAGACAGAGGGGCCCCACGGAAGGGGCCCCTCGTCGTTCCGGAGGCTTCAGCATGATGCGCGGGTGCCTCAAGCCGTCTCCGTCCGGGCGCCGTTGCGCATCTCGCTGGGGGGAGGCGGCACGGACCTGCCCTCGCACTACCGCAGCCACGGCGGCTTCGTGCTCTCCGCCGCCATCGATCGCTACGTGCGCGTGCGCGTGTCCGAGGCCTCGGGTCCGCGATTCCGGCTCGATCACCTCTGGCTGGAAGAGGTGGACGACCCCGCGGAGGTCGAGCACCCGATCCTGCGCGCCGCGCTGGGCCGCCACTGGGACGGCCGGCCGCTGGACCTGGTCTCGGTCGGGGACGTCGCTCCCGGCACCGGCCTCGGCTCCTCCGGGGCCTACACCGTGTGCTCGATCCACGCGCTCGACCTGGCCCGCGGCCGCTCCCCCTCCCCGATCGAGCTCGCCGAAGCCGCCTGTGACATCGAGCTGGGCGACCTGGGCCGAACCGTGGGCAAGCAGGACCAGTACGCGGCCGCCCACGGCGGCGTGAACGCCATGACCTTCGGCCAGGACGGTGGCGTGGAGGTCCGGCGGCTGACACCGGGCCCCCGCGCGCGCCAGGCGCTTGAAGAGCGCTTCCTGCTCTTCGGCGCCGGCGCCGAGCGCTCGGCGGCCGACATCCTCGCCGCGCAGGTGGAGAAGACGCTGGCCGGCGACGCCGGGCTGCAGCGCAACCTGGCCCGGACGGAGGAGCTGGCGCGTCAGGCGGCCACCGCGCTGGACGCCGACGATCCGGATGCCCTGTGCGGGCTGATGGACGAGCAGTG
>JBBJOH010000223.1:0-3028 GCA_037720995.1 Thermoleophilaceae bacterium | reverse complement strand
GTGAGGAGGTTCGGCAGGTTCAGGGGAAACATGAGATCGTCGTTGCGGTGCTCGCCGGATCGACGATCCGGCTGTGCTCCTCTCGCAGGTCCTCGCCGCGGCGCTGGTGAGGCTACCCCGCAGCCGGAGTGCGGTTGCGCCTCCGGGCGAGGTACTCCAGGCCCAGCGTGCTGCCCACGGGGCCGAGCGGTGAGACCGTGGCGGCGAACAGCGGCCAGGGAAACACGCGCCGGCGACAGCCGATTGCCACCAGGATGCAGAGGAAGATCCAGCCGAAGCCGTGGGACCAGCCGAGCACCATCGACGCCTGGTCGTGGCCGGCGATGGCCGCCACGCACAGGGCGCTGAACAGTCCCAGCTCGAAGATCGAGAAGGCGCGGATGGCCGTGAAGTAGTCCACGACCTCTGAGCTTAGGTAGTTGGGTACCTTGGTTCGATGCTGGCGGGGTACGACCATCTGCTGCGGGCGGCCGAGCGCTCGCGCTGGGACGAGTCCGAGCTGGACCTGTCAGCCGACGCGCGGGCGTGGCCGCGCCTGGCGCGCTGTGACCGCGAGCCGCTGCGGCGCCTTCTGGCCGGGTTCTGCGTGGCCGAGCACGCCGTGGCCGCGCACCTCGAGCCCTTCGAGCAGCACGCCGACGACCCCGCGCTGGCGGCCTGCTTCGCCGCCCAGGCCGACGACGAGCGCCGCCACGCCCGCTTCTTCGCGCGCGTGGCGCGCGAGGTGATCGGCATCGATCCCGGAGCCGAGGCGCGCGAGCTGGCGGGGGACGGCCTGGTGGAGCTCTTCGAGCGCCGGCTGCCCGCGATGTCACGCGAGCTGGCCGAGGGCGGGCAGGCGCTCGGTGAGGCGGTGACCCTCTACCACCTGCTGCTCGAGGGCGTGGTCTTCCATGTCGGCCAGGCCGCCGCGCTGGACATCCTCGACGCGGCCGGCACGCTGCCCGCGCTGCGCGAGGGGGTCGCCCGGGTGCAGGCCGATGAGCGCTGGCACGTGGGGCTCGGCGTCCGGTGCCTGCAGGACACCGGGCTCGACCCGGCGCGCATGGACCTCGCCCTGCTCGACGCCAAGGCCGCCGCTCGCGCCTGGGGCACCGACGCCATCACCAGCCAGCGCATCACCCAGGTGATCGAGCAGCACCGCCGCCGGCTCGGACAGGCTCGCCCTCCGGCACCCGCGGCGGCTTGACTCAGGCCCAGTCGGCCGGCAGCTGACCGCCGTCGGCGATGACCTGCCGGGCGCGCTCCAGATCGTCCGCGCGGTCGACGGCCGCACAGGCCACCAGCCGCCCGCCGTCGAGGTAGAGCACGCTGAAGCTGCCCGCCTGCATCGAACCGCGCACCACCTCGTCATCCCACGACTCCGCCGGGCCCACCGACTCGATCATGGCCCCCTCAGACAGGTCGGTCCAGAAGTAGGGAACGGCGGTGTGCGCGTCGGTCGACCCGAGCATCGCCGCGGCCACCGACTCGCCCTGGCGCTCGGCCACGTCCTCGTGCTCGACCCGCAGCCGGCGCCCGTGCACCGTGCTGTCGTACTCGCAGATGTCGCCCGCGGCGTATACGTCGGGCGCCGAGGTCTCCAGGCGTCGGTCGCACAGCACGCCGCCCGACTTGCCCAGGGCCAGGCCGGCCGCTCGCGCGAGCATCACGTCGGGCATGACGCCGGTGCCCAGCACCACCATGTCGGCGTCGAAGGCCCTGCCGCTCCGCGTGACCACCCGCTGCACCCGGTCGGAGCCCTCGAAGCGCTCGACCTGCTCGCTGCCGGCGAACTGCACCCCGCGACTCTCCAGCCGGTCGCGCACCCACCGGCCCACGCCGCTGCCAAAGCCGCGCTCCATCGGCTCGTCCTCGAGCATGACCACCGTGCATCGCTTGCCCATGCCGGTGAGCGAAGCCGCCACCTCACAGCCGATGTAGGAGCCGCCCACGATGGTCACGTGCTCGGCGCGCTCGGCGTCGGCCCTGATCGCGTCGGCGTTGCCCAGGGCGCGCACGTAGTGCAGGCCGTCGAGGTCGGTGCCGTCGAGGCGCAGGCGGTTGACCAGCGAGCCGGTGGCGAGCAGCGCGGAGGAAAAGGAGAGCTCCTCGCCGCCCTGCAGCTTGGCCGTCTTGGCCTCGGTGTCCAGTGAGCGCACGCCGGCGCGGGTGCGCAGCTCCACCCCGCTGTCCTCGTACCACGAGGGCGCAAGCGCACGGGCATCCTGCTTCGACTCGCTCCCGCGCAGGTAGCCCTTGGTGATCGGCGGGCGGTGATAGGGCGGATCGACCTCGCGCCCGACGATCGCTATCGACCCCTCCGCCCCGCGCTCGCGCAGCGAGCGGGCGCAGGCGGCGGAGGCCACGCCGCCGCCGATCAGCAGATGGTCCACGTGGTGGTCGGCCACCGTGGCAGCCTTTCAGATCGCTGGGCCATCCGACACCGGCGCGCGTGATGTGTCGGCAACCGGCTCACGGGTAACCCGATCCTTTCCGGCCAGACGAGAGGAAGCCCCATGGCAGAGCTGCAAGCCCGCGACCTGAAGCTGATCCAGTACCTCAACGAGGCCTACGGCAAGGAGAAGGAGCTCGAGACCTCGCTCCAGGCCCACATTCAGATGGCCACCCGCGACGCTTACAAGAAGCGCCTGGGAAGCCACCTCAAGGAGACCAAGGACCACGCCAAGCAGGTGCAGAAGCGGATCAAGGCGCTGGGCGGCAAGACCGATAGCGGCCCGGTGCCCGAGGCCCTGCAGGAGGCCGCGGCCGCACTGCAGGCCGGGGCCAGGAAGGCGGCCGCCGCGGCGCAGGGGCCGCTGCACGCCGTACGCGGGACGAGCGACGCCGAGAAGCAGCTCAAGAACGCCAAGACCGAGTACTCCGAGGAGCACGAGGAGATCGCCAACTACAACGCGATCGAGACACTGGCCGAGGCGCTGGGTGACAAGGAGACCGTCAAGCTCGCGCGCTCGATCCGTCGTGAGGAGGAGCAGATGGCCGGCTTCCTCGAGAAGCAGATCGTGAAGCTGACCAAGGAGGTCGTGCG